>NZ_JQKE01000012.1 GCF_000745895.1 Stenoxybacter acetivorans DSM 19021
ATCAGACATCAGACATCAGACATCAGACATCAGACATCAGACATCAGACATCAGACATCAGACATCAGACATCAGACATCAGACATCAGACATCATTATAGACAGATGTGAAGATGTTGAGATCTACTTTGTTTAATTTCTTAATTAGATTATTACATAAGTTACTAAAATAAGGTGATTGTATTTTTTGAGCAAATGATTGTAAAAATATATCAGATATAAAATTTTCATGAAGTTTGACTAGTATCAAATAAGTATGTGATGCTGCTGTATTTTTTTGACAAAATATGGTAGTCGTTTTTTACTAATCTGATTACCGCGTTCTTGATTGAAAAGAAGCCTTTATTTTAAAGGCTTGTATCAAAGCGATGCCCATGCGGTTCTGCTGCTGTGGGGGCATTTGTGTTAAAATAGTCCATTCCAATACGGTAAAATTGTCATGACTAAATTTATCTTTGTTACCGGCGGCGTTGTTTCCTCTTTGGGTAAAGGCATCGCCGCCGCTTCTGTTGCGGCTATTCTCGAATCGCGTGGTTTGAAAGTTACCATGCTCAAACTAGACCCCTATATCAACGTTGACCCCGGTACCATGAGTCCGTTTCAGCACGGCGAAGTGTTTGTTACCGACGACGGCGCGGAAACCGACTTGGATTTGGGGCATTACGAGCGGTTTATCAATGCAACGATGTTTAAGCGCAACAATTTTACTTCAGGTCAAGTCTATGAAAGCGTGATTGCCAAAGAGCGGCGCGGTGATTATTTGGGCGGTACAGTACAGGTTATCCCGCACATTACCGATGAAATCAAACGAAAAATTCATGAGGGCGCGGCAGGCAATGATGTTGCCATTGTTGAAATCGGCGGTACGGTGGGCGATATTGAATCGCTGCCGTTTTTGGAAGCGATTCGCCAAATGCGCAGTCAGCTGGGGCGGAACAATACTTTATATGTGCATTTATCGTATGTGCCGTATATTGCTGCTGCCGGTGAAATCAAAACCAAACCAACTCAGCATTCGGTAAAAGAATTGCGCGAAATCGGTATTCAGCCCGATGTGTTGGTGTGCCGCATGGACAGGGTATTGCCCGAAGATGAAAAACGCAAAATTGCGTTGTTTTGTAATGTGGAAGAGCGGGCGGTTATCGGCTGCTATGATTCTGACAGCATTTATAAAGTGCCGGAAATGCTGCATGAGCAGGGCATAGACGCGATTATTTGTGAGCAGCTACAATTGAATGTGCAGCAAGCGGATTTGACTGAATGGAAGAAAATTGTGTATGCGATTGAGCATCCCAAGCACAAAGTCAAAGTTGCCATGGTCGGCAAATATGTGGATTTAACCGAGTCGTATAAATCATTGTCTGAAGCATTGAAACACGCAGGCATTAAAACCGAAACCGCTGTGGATATTGTCTATGTGGACAGCGAATCCATTGAAAATAATGGTGTTGATGTTCTCGAAGGCATGGACGCGATACTTGTTCCTGGCGGCTTCGGCAGCCGCGGCGTGGAAGGCAAAATCCGTGCGGTGCAGTTTGCGCGGGAAAATAAAGTGCCGTATTTGGGTATTTGCCTTGGTATGCAAATCGCCTTGATTGAATATGCACGCCATGCGGCGGGTTTGAACGGTGCGAATTCCACCGAGTTTGATTTAAAAACCCCGCATCCGGTGGTGGCTCTGATTGATGAATGGCAAGACCGAGACGGACAAATCGAAAAACGCGATGCCAATGTCAATTTGGGCGGTACGATGCGGCTGGGTGCGCAGGAAGTGGTGTTAAAGCCCGGCAGCTTGGCGGAACACATCTACCACGATGAACACATTCGCGAACGCCATCGCCATCGCTATGAAGTCAATAATTATTATGTGCCGCAATTGGAAGCGGCGGGCTTGGTTATCGGCGGCGTGTCGGCAGGGCATGAACATTTGGTGGAAACCATTGAATTGCCGCATCACCCGTGGTTTTTTGCCAGCCAATTTCACCCCGAATTCACTTCCACGCCGCGCAACGGACACCCTTTGTTTACAGCATATATTCAGGCGGCTTTGGCATCTAAAGGCGATTGATTTTTTTTCAGGCAGCCTGTTTATTCAGGGAGGGCAATGCGATGCGTTTCGATACGATGTATTCAATCTGTTCAGGCTGCCTGAAGCGGCTGGTGTTGATCATGGTTTGTGCGCTTGGTTTAACGGCGTGTGCCGTGAGTATTCACACCGCTTCACCCAACACCGAACAGCAAGCCGATGTTATTGATGAAATAAAGCCCATATTGCAGCACGGCGATTGGCTGGTGGTGCGCGGTGTTCATGCCACCGATGATTTTGTGTCTGCCGTAACCAATGCGCCTTTATCCCATGCCGCCGTTTATGATGCCGAGAATCAGGAAGTGATTGAAGCGGAAGGCATTGGTGTACACAGCACGCCATTGGCTGATTTTATTGCCAAATCGCAGCGGGTAATGATTATTCGTTCACAGTGGCATACGCCTGAAAACGCCGTCCAGGCTGTTAAACGCGCTCGCTCTCACATCGGCAAACGTTATAATCTGAGCGGCTTAATCGGTATCAATACGCCAGACACCTATTACTGTACTCAATTGGTGGTGGACGCTTATACGGCGGGTAAACGAGCGGAAACGGTCAATCCCTTGCCGCCCGTGATTTTGCCGCGGCAAATGTTTCACTGGGGGCGGATTGTTTATGATTCGGGCGTGGGGCTGCGGGAATAGGCAGCAGGTTGCCTGAAAACGGCAGAGTAACAAATCAATCGTATTCACGGCGTATAATGCGCATTTTTTGATTGGCAGTGAAAAGGCAATGTCAATGAAAGTATTGGTTCTCGGCGCGGGCGTGATTGGTGTCAGCACGGCTTGGTATTTGGCAAAAAACGGGCATGAGGTTACAGTAATAGACCGTGCGGCAAGTGCCGCGGCGGAAACCAGTTTCGCCAATGCAGGGCAGTTGTCATATGGTTATACCACGCCTTGGGCAGCACCCGGAATGCCGAAAAAAGCGATGAAGTGGTTGTTTAAAGAACATTCGCCGCTGATTATTCGCCCGGACGGCAGTGTGTATCAATGGCTGTGGCTGTGGCAAATGTGGCGCAACTGTAATGCACATGCCTATACCACCAATAAAGAGCGCATGGTGCGGGTGTCTGAATACAGCCGCGAAATGCTGAGCCGATTGCAAGCAGAAGAACACATTGATTTTGAAGGCCGCCAACGCGGTACTTTGCAAATTTTCCGTACCGACAAAGAAGTTGCCGCCTCAAAAAAAGACATTGGTGTACTGCAAGAGTATGGCGTGCCGCTTACGGTGATTGACAACCCCGCACAATGCACCGAATACGAGCCTGCGTTGGCACACATTGCGCCGCGTTTGGCAGGTGCGCTGTATCTGTCCAATGACGGCACGGGTGATTGCCGTTTGTTTACTGAGCGGCTGGCTGAAAAATGTGTGGGTTTGGGTGTGCGGTTTTTATTTCAGCACACCATCAATGCCATTGAAACCAATGGCTGCCGCGTACGCAGTGTGTTGGCAAACGGACAGCGTTTTGAGGCAGACCATTATGTGTGCGCTTTGGGCAGTTTCAGCCGCCCGATGTTGAAAACCGTGGGCATGAACGTGCCGATTTATCCGGTTAAAGGCTATTCACTCACCATTCCGATACACAACGAAGCCGCCGCGCCGGTATCAACCGTGCTTGACGAAACCTATAAAGTGGCGATTACCCGTTTTGATCGGCGCATTCGTGTTGGCGGCATGGCAGAGTTATCGGGTTACCGTTTACAGCATCACCCAAAACGCAAAGAAACTTTGGATTTGGTGGTAAACGAATTGTTTCCAAACAGCGGGCAAACGGAATCTGCTGAATTTTGGAGCGGTTTGCGCCCAATGACTCCTGACAGCGCGCCGCTGATTGGTGCGACTCGTTTTGCCAACTTATCGCTTAACAGCGGACACGGTACTTTGGGTTGGACTATGGGCTTGGGCGCGGGCAAAATTTTGGCGGATTTAATCAGCGGTATTCAGCCGGAGGTGGTATATGGCGATTTATCACCGGCGCGCTATGTTTAAGGCTGCGGCAACACAATGAAAAACACCATTGCCCGCACGGAAAACAGATGACAGCGGGGCGATTGCATTGCTTTTTGTTTTTAAATATAGCGACAGCGTACAAATAAACATTCAGGCTGCCTGAAAAAATCACAAGCAGCCTGAATCTTCAAACGAACACATCTTTCAAAACCGAAGGTATTGCCCGATAATGTGTTTCAATATTTGCTTATCCTGAAATGCCGCTCATGAATATTTTATTTATTGCCGACCCTTTACCTGCCTTCAAAACCTATAAAGACACCACTTATGCCATGATGCGCGAAATGGCATCGCGCGGCTGGGTGTTGTCGCACACTTTATCTGAACAATTAAGTGTTTCAGGCAGCCAAGTATCGGCACAAACACGCGTGTTTGATTTTTTGGGTGCAAAAAACGAACATGACCACGCGTGGTTTCGTTATCAGCAGGCTGAAAAACGGGCTTTAAACGAATTTGATGCCGTGATTATGCGCACCGATCCGCCGTTTGATTTGCAATATTTATACGCCACACAATTATTAACTTTAGCAGCACAGCAAGGTGCAAAAGTGTTCAACAGCGGGCAAGCCATGCGTGATTTCAATGAAAAACTGGCGATTTTGCCGTTTAAATCATTCATTGTGCCAACGCTGGTGTCCACACGTGCCGCAGACATGCGTGAATTTCTGGCAGAGCACGGCGATATTATTGTGAAGCCTTTAGACGGCATGGGCGGTATGGGCATTTTTCGGCTCACCGAACACGATCCGAATATCGGCAGTATTTTGGAAACACTGATGCGTTTGGATACGCGCACCATTATGGCGCAGCGTTATATTCCTGAAATCCGCGCCGGCGATAAACGTGTGCTGGTGATTAACGGCGAAGTGATTCCCTATGCGCTGGCACGGATTCCGCAAGGCGGCGAAACGCGCGGCAACTTGGCGGCGGGCGGCAAAGGCGTGGCACAACCATTGAGTGCACGTGATCGTGAAATCGCTGAAAATTTAGCACCCATGCTGCGCGAGCGCGGGATTTTATTGGCGGGATTAGACATCATCGGTGATTATTTAACCGAAATCAATGTAACCAGCCCCACCGGTTTTCAGGAAATCATGCAGCAAACCGATTGCAATGTTGCCGCTGTGTTTACCGATGCGCTGGCACAGGTTGCGGCTGCCTGAAAACAGAGCAGCCCCTCTCTCAATTTTTCAGGAAATGGCAAACCATGACCCAATCGCCCGTAAACGATTACGCACAGCAGATTAAAGGCAAAACAGGTATTCGCCGCATCATCAATGCCTGCGGCTATTCGCTGGCAGGTTTTCGTGCCGCATGCAGTGAAGCGGCATTCAGGCAGCTGTTGTGGCTCAATGGTGTGCTGCTGATTCTGGTTTTGGTTTTGGATCTGGGCGTATCTTCGCGAATGATGCTGGTTATGGCGTCTGCGCTCAGCTTAATTGTGGAATTGTTTAACACTGCGCTGGAAGCCGCTGTTGACTACACCTCAACCGAATACCACCCCTTGGCAAAACGCGCCAAGGACGTGGCTTCGGCGGCGCAAATGATTGTGTTAATCTTGTTGGCAATCTTGTGGCTGCTGGCTTTGTGTTACGATTGGCACTGATTGTGTCAAAACAATGATTTTCTTTTAAAATCACGGCGGTGCTGTTCTGAAGAATGCGCCGCTGTCTTCAAAATTCGGCTGTTGCTGACGGCTGTTTCCGATTCCCCGATTTTTTCCTTTGTCCATTCGTATGAATATACCCCATTCCAATCACGCTTCTCAAACCCAATCGCGCCTGCGGCAGCAAATTTTCAGCCGCCGTATGTTGCTTTGTGTTTTTACGGGCTTTACTTCAGGCTTGCCGCTGTATTTTTTGATTAATTTATTACCTGCATGGCTGCGCACTGAAGGTGTGGATTTGAAAAGTATTGGTTTATTTTCGCTGATTGGGCTGCCGTTTACATGGAAATTTATGTGGTCGCCGTTAATGGACGCGGTGCGTTTGCCATTTTTGGGCAGGCGGCGCGGCTGGATGGCGGTAACGCAAATCATGTTGCTGGTATTGATGGCTTTATTTGCGCTGCTCGACCCCAAGCAAAGCGGCATGTTGTGGTGGATTATGGGTTTGGCATTGGCAGTAGCATTTTTTTCAGCCAGCCAAGACATTGCGTTGGACGCGTTTCGGCGCGAAATACTGCCTGACAGCGAATTGGGTTTGGGTAATGCCATTCATGTTAATGCGTATCGCATTGCTGCTTTAATTCCGGGTTCTTTGTCTTTGGTGCTGGCGGATATTTATCCGTGGCAGACGGTGTTTATGATAACTGCACTGTTTATGCTGCCGGGTTTGCTGATGACACTGTTTTTGGCAAAAGAACCCACATTGCCGAGTATTGCCCCAAAAACCTTGCACCAAACCAGTGTTGAGTCGTTTATTGAATTTTTTGGCAGAAAGGGCATCAAATCAGCCTTGCTGGTGTTGCTGTTTATCTTTTTATACAAATTGGGCGACAGCATGGCAACCGCGCTGGCAACGCCGTTTTATTTGGATATGGGCTATTCCAAAACCGATGTGGGCTTAATTGCCAAAAATGCGGGGCTGTGGCCGGCGGTGATTTCCGGTATTGTCGGCGGTATTTGGATGCTGAAAATCGGCATTAATAAAGCCTTGTGGCTGTTTGGTGTGGTGCAAGTCGTTACCATTTTGGGCTTTGTTTGGCTGGCGGGTTTTGGGCATTTCGATACCATTACTGCAACAGAGCAGTGGATGCTGGCGGCGGTGATTGCTGCCGAAGCGGTGGGTGTTGGTTTGGGTACGGCGGCATTTGTGGCGTATATGGCGCGTGAAACCAATCCCGCATTCACGGCCACTCAGCTGGCTTTATTTACCAGCCTTGCCGCAGTGCCGCGCACTTTTTTCAATTCCGGCACAGGCTATTTAATTGAGTGGCTGGGCTATGTGTCGTTTTTCTGGCTGTGTTTTGCTTTGGCAATACCGGGTATGTTGCTGCTGCATTGGGCAGCACCTTGGCGGGAAACGCCGCGCAATATCGGCTGAATAAACAAAAAATCTTTGTTCTAAACAGCTTAGAAAGTAATCCACAGAATCTGTGGATAAGTCTGTTGATAAGTTGTTGGTCGGTGCGTTAAAGTGCCCAAAATAAACGGTTCAAGCCCAATTGATTAAAAAATAATCAGCTTAAATAATTTATTTATAATCAATATGTTAAAATAATCATGTTGTTTTGAAATCACCATTTATTGTCAATGCGCTGAAAACATGACATCAATAAAACGCTGTGTAAAAAATCCCTTGTTTTTCTTGACAAGTGGTGGTTTACGGGAAAATTGCTTCGGTTGATTGACCAAGCCGCAAAGGTAGACTTGCCGCACTTTTGCTATTGCTTGTCATAAGCCGATTGAGGTTGGCTCGCCGATTTTTTTACTCTTCATTTGCGTTGTCATAAGCATCAACAATTTTTTGTACCAGCGGGTGGCGCACAATGTCTTCACTGGTGAATACGTGAAAGTAAATGCCGTCGATATTTTGCAATTTTTCGCGGGCATCTTTTAAGCCGCTTTTAATGTGTTTGGGTAAATCAATTTGGCTGATGTCGCCGGTAATCACGGCTTTTGCGCCAAAGCCGATGCGGGTGAGAAACATTTTCATTTGCTCCGGCGTGGTGTTTTGCGCTTCGTCCAAAATCACATACGCGCCATTGAGGGTGCGTCCGCGCATATACGCCAAAGGTGCGATTTCAATTAAGCCTTTTTCCAAAAGTTTGGTTACGCGGTCAAAGCCCATTAAGTCGTATAAAGCATCGTAGAGCGGGCGCAGATAGGGATCTACTTTTTGCGCCAAATTACCGGGTAAAAACCCCAGTTTTTCACCTGCTTCCACAGCAGGGCGCACCAATACGATGCGTTCCACTTGGTGTTTTTCGATGGCATCAACCGCTGCTGCCACTGCCAAATAGGTCTTGCCTGTGCCGGCAGGTCCCAATCCGAACACCACGTCGTGAGTGAGTAAGGCGCGGATATAGCCGCTTTGGCGCGGGGTTCTGCCGCTGAGGTTGCCGCGGCGGGTGCGGAAATGCCAATTGCCGCCTTGATTTTCGTGTTGTTGTGTATGGGTTTTGGCTTCTACTGCCGCCAGTTGAATGTCGTGGTTGTCCAAATCGCGTTCTGCGGCGGTTTTTGCCAATATGTTTAAAGCCGTAATGCCGATTTTCGGGTTGCCGCCGCTGATAATAAATTGATGAAAGCGGCGGCTGATGTCTAAATCCAATGCTTTGGCAAGGGCTGTGATGTGTTCGTCTAATGCGCCGCACAAACGCTGTAAAATGGTGTTGTCAATGTCAGTGAGGTTGTGGTGTAAAGTTTGGGTCATATGAAAGGATTGTCTGTGGGGTAAGTATGAAACAGGCTGCCTGAAAGGTTAAGCAGCAGTAATTACGCCATGTGCACCGGCAGCCAAACTCAAGGCGAGTAGAGTGTCGGCACGCATATAGGCGTGAGGCAGATGCAAAATGTTGGCAATAATCGGCAAATGGCTGATTTGTCTTGCTTTCACCATGGCTTCAATATCCAAGCGGTAGGGCGCGGCGCGATCAAGGCATAATGTGCCTGCTTCACCCAAAATAATGTGGTGATTGCCTTTGAGGGCGATGTGTTCTGCGGCAATCAGCCAGTCATCTGTTTGGTGGTGTTTGTCTTTGCACAACACCACGGGAACATTCAGCCGTCCGATTTCTTCTTGTAAATCACGCCCTGCCATGAGTTCGCCGCCCAAATAAATAAAATCTGCCTCGGCTTTTAAAACAGCACTCAGCTGGCGAATATCGCGCACACGTACCAACACGGGTTTTTCGGCTTGATGCGCGGCAGCGATAATGCGGTTTAAATAAGCCAGCCGCTCATTTTCAGGCAGTCCATTGTCATGGGCATAAGGGGTGTTCGGCCGGAAAAAAGGGTCGAAAAATATGGCGGCGGTATCGGGCAGTTTGTCTTTGATAACAGGGGCGATGCGATGAAAATGCACGCCGCCGAAAGAGACACCGCGCACGGTAATGACGCTGTCGGTTTCTTGGGTTTGGCGGCTGATGATGCGCCAGTCATGCAATACTTTTACGGCTTTTTCCACACCGCGCAAAACCTCAATTTCACGCGGTTCAAACACGCGTTCATCACCCACTGCACCGATAATGGTGCGTTCAGTGCCGCGCGAAATATGTTCTTGCAAACCGCGCTCACGGATAAAACACACAACATCATCAATGGCATCATCATCGGCGTGGTGCTGCATTACGATAATCATATTCAGATCTCTTTTATTGTGCTGGTTTAACAGGATTTTAGGTGATGCCGCACGGTTTGTCATGAACGGAATGCGGATTGGTGCGTAAACTGTTTAGTAATGTTAGTAAGTGCAAATGGAATATAGCTGATACGAAAAATAGATACAATATCGCCTATTCGGTACGATACCGAAATATGTTTGCTAAATAATAAACACCATACCATAAGGACACGCACTATGAAAAAAATTGCTTTACTGCTGACTTTGGCAACATCAATTGGCTTGGCAGCCTGTAGCGGCGCACCTGCTGAAGTGGCAAAAGGCCCCAACGCCGAAGCGCGTACAGCTGCATTTAAAAAAATGATGCCTGATTTTTCAAGCATGGGCAAAATGGTGAAAGGCGAAGAAGCCTATGATGCGGAAAAATTCAAAGCCGCCGCTGCTTCTTTTGCTCAATTGAGCCAAGAGCCATTTAAACACTTCACTTCTGACGGTGAAGGCAAAGACGGCGATTCACTGCCGAACATTTGGACTGACGCAGAAAAATTTAAAGCAGAAGAAACCAAATTTGCCGATGCGGTGGTGGTTTTGAATGAAAAAGCACAAGCAGGTAATTTGGAAGAAATTAAAGTGGCTTACGGCAATACCGGTGCAACTTGCAAATCTTGCCATGATACTTTCCGCCGCCCGAAATAAAATAATTTTATATTGAATGAAAAGGCTGCCTGAAAATGTTTTCAGGCAGCCTTTTTTCAGGCAATTTTCTAACAGAATATGATTCCGATTTCTATTGCACGGATAGAGTTGTTTCGGATTACGGTGTCATAAAAAAAGAAAGTCATTTGGTTGTGTATTGCTTTTTCGCTGCGAACGCACCGACGCACATGAAATCTCTTGGCTCTGTTTGCCAACGCCGAATACGACACTTTATTCCGATATAAAAACAGCAAAAAATCAGCCCTTAAATACCAAGATTTAAGGGCTGATCATAATGACTCATGGCTGAAGGCAACAGCACAAAGCTAATTCACAAGAATATTAACCGTGTAAAGCGCGTTTATCCGCTGCCAAAGCCGCTTCGTGTAATACTTCAGATAAAGTGGGGTGGGCGTGGATAATGCGGCCGATGTCTTCGGCAGAAGCAGAAAATTCCATACTCACCACGGCTTCTGCAATCAATTCCGATGCCATCGGACCAATAATGTGAACACCCAAAATACGGTCGCTGTCGGCGGCACTCAATATTTTCACGAAGCCTTGTGCCGCACCCAAGCCCAGAGCGCGGCCATTGGCGGCGAAGCCTGATTGTCCTTTTTTGTATGCCACACCTTCGGCTTTGAGCTGCTCTTCGGTTTTGCCTACCCAAGCGATTTCAGGGTGGGTGTAAATCACCCAAGGCACGGTGTTGAAATCGAAATGCGGCAGCTGTCCGTCAATGCGTTCGGCAACAATAACACCTTCTTCACTGGCTTTGTGTGCCAGCATCGGACCGCGCACCACATCGCCGATTGCCCAGACATTGGGCAAATTGGTGCGGCAATCGTCGTCCACTTTGATAAAACCGCGTTCGTCTTTTTCCAAACCAACTGCTTCGGCATTCAGACCGGCAGTGTTGGGGACACGGCCAATGGCAACAATCAATTTATCAAAGGCTTCACTGCGCTGTTCGCCGTTTACCGCGTATTTGACGGTTACACCGCCCTTGCCATTGTTCACGCTTTCAATCGCCACGCCCAATTCGATTTTTAAACCTTGTTCTTTGGTGAAGATTTTGAAGGCTTCTTTGGCAACTTGCTGGTCGGCAGCAGCCATAAAGGCGGGAGCGGCTTCCAAAATGGTTACTTCCGAACCCAAACGTTTCCACACCGAACCCATTTCCAAGCCGATAACGCCTGAACCAATCACACCCAAGCGGGCGGGAACGGCATTCAGGTTTAACGCACCTTCGTTATCCAAAATGTTGATGTTGTCCACGGGTGCAATCGGCAAAGGCCGCGGCACAGAGCCGGTTGCCACAATCACGTGTTTGGCTTCAATCACTTGTTTTGTGCCATTGTTGTCCACTTCGATTTGCCATAAATCGCCGTTTTTACCGACAAAAGAACCTTTGCCAAACAGGCTTTCTACTTTGTTCTTTTTAAACAAGAAGCCAATGCCGCTGGTGAGTTTGGTAACAATGCCGTCTTTGCGTGCAATCATTTTTTTTGCATCAAACGCGTTTACGCTCACATCAATGCCGTGCTCGGCAAAGTCATGCTGGGCGGCGTGATAGTTTTCACTGGATTGCAGCAGGGCTTTGGAGGGAATACAGCCCACGTTTAAGCATGTACCGCCCAAAGCGGGGGCATCGCCCGCTTTGTTCACACCGGCATCAATACAAGCGGTTTTAAAACCCAATTGTGCGGCACGAATGGCGGCAACATAGCCGCCGGGTCCGGCACCAATGACCACGACATCAAATTGAGACATATTTTTTCCTTTTCGTTATGTGCTGCTTTTAATAAACCATTATCAGCAAGTTGGTTATAAATGAGATTGCATATAATTTCAGGCTGCCTGAAACTATTGGCAGGCGTGTAATCATGTTGTTGCAAATCATTGTGTTTTCGAAATTAATTTGCTGTATTTATTCTGCTTCTGCGGGGGTGTTGCCGAATGCATCATCTTTTTCTTCATACAGCAAGCTGTCCAGATAAAAAATTAAATATTCGGATTGAATGCCGGACAATACTGTTCCGTCAGTATCCCAAGCCTCCTCAGCATTGCCGTTTTTGTAAATCGCTGCCGGTTTGCCGTTGCTGTACCAATAACGGATTTCTTGTGCACCATTAACTTCTGCCACTTGTTCGATGAGTTTGCCGGTTTTATTGTAATAACGGATTGATTGGTATTCTCCGTCGGCATTCGGGTCAAAAAAAGCAGTGCGCATATGTCCTTGCTTGTCATATATCATGGTATTGTCCGGTTTGCCGCGCATGAAGTAGGTACTGGATTCACGGCTGCCGTCGGGACGATACCAAATGACTAAACCGTCAACGACATTATTTGAGAAATCACGCAAGCCTTCAGGGTGGAACACCACGATAGGATCGACTTGCTTGGTTTGGCTGTCTTGATAAAAGTCTTGAACCACCCAGCCGCCGTCTTTGGTTTTGCCCAGCACTTTGCGGTAGAACCCGTCTTTAACCGATGTACTGCTGTATTGACCGGTTTTATCAAAATACAAATCCGGTTGATTGACTTTTTCCGCAACCAATGAAGTGATTGATTGCGGCTGAGGTATTGCACCGGCAGATAATTGCGTGGTTTGACACGCTGTCAAAGAACACGCGGCTATTATCAAGCCAATCAATAAACGCCATTTCATTGTTAATTCCTTTATTCACACTCTGTGGGGAGATTGCCAAATGAACCACCTTTTTCTTCATACAGCGAACTGTCCAGATAAAAAATTAAATATCCGGATTGAATGTCGGACAATACCGTTCCGTCTGTGTCCCAAGCCTCAAGTTTGTCGCTTGTGTAAACGGCTGCCGGTTTACCGTTGCTGTACCAATAACGGGCTTCTTTTGCACCATTAACTTCTGCCACTTGTTTGATGAGTTTATCGGCTTCATTGTAATGACGGAGTATCTGGGTTTCGCCGTCGGCATTCAAGTCATCAACAATGCGCACACGCCCTTGCTCGTCATACGTCATGGCACTGCCCGTTGGTTTGCCGCGCATGAAATAGGCACTGGAATTACGGCTGCCGTCAGGACGATACCAAATAACCAAACCGTCAATGACATCATTTGAGAAATCACGCAAACCTTCAGCGTGGAACACCACAATGGGATCGGTTTGTTTGGTTTGGCTGTCTTGATAAAAGTTTTGAATCACCCAGCCTCCGTCTTTGGTTTTGCCCAGCACTTTGCGGTAGAACCCGTCTTTAACCGGTGTGCTGCGGTATTGACCGGTTTTATCAAAATACAAATCCGGTTGATTGACTTTTTCCGCAATCAATGAAGCGATTGATTGCGGCTGAGGTATTGCACCGGCAGATAATTGTGTGGTTTGACACGCTGTCAAAGAACACGCGGCTATTATCAAGCCAATCAATAAACGCCATTTCATTGTTAATTCCTTTATTCACTTAAGGGTTGCTCACACTTGTACTCTGAGGGGATGTTGCCAAATGAACCATCCTTTTCTTCATACAGCAAACTGTCCAGATACAAAGCTAAATAAATGGACTGTCCGTAGGGCAATGCAGTTCCGTCTGTATCCCAAGCCTCAGTATTGTCGTTTTTGTAAACCACTGCCGGTTTGCCGTTGCTGTACCAATAACGGATTTCTTGTGCACCATCAACTTCTGCCATTTGTTTGATGAGTTTGCCGGCTTCGGTGTAAAAGCGAAGTGACTGAGTTTTGCCGTCGGTATTCAGGTCATCAACAATGCGCACACGCCCTTGCTTATCATACGTCATGGCATTGTCCGTTGGTTTGCCGCGCATGAA
Organism: Stenoxybacter acetivorans DSM 19021; assembly: GCF_000745895.1. Taxonomy (GTDB): domain Bacteria; phylum Pseudomonadota; class Gammaproteobacteria; order Burkholderiales; family Neisseriaceae; genus Stenoxybacter; species Stenoxybacter acetivorans. Next base: position 13,887 of record NZ_JQKE01000012.1, read on the forward strand.
GTAGGTACTGGATTCACGGCTGCCGTCGGGACGATACCAAATAACCAAACCGTCAATGACATCATTTGAAAAATCACGCAAGCCTTCAGCGTGGAACACCACGATGGGATCGGTTTGTTTGGTTTGGCTGTCTTGATAAAAGTCTTGAACCACCCAGCCGCCGTCTTTGATTTTACCCAACACTTTGCGGTAAAACCCGCATTTAACCGGTGTACTGCTGTATTGACCGGTTTTATCAAAATACAAATCCGGTTGATTGATTTTTTCCGCAACCAATGAAGTGATTGATTGCGGCTGAGGTATTGCACCGGCAGATAATTGTGTGGTTTGACACGCTGTCAAAGAATACGCGGTTATTATCGAGCCAATCAGTAAACGCCATTTCATTGTTAATTCCTTTTCACTCTGTGTGGATGTTGCCAAATGCGCCATCTTTTTCTTCATACAGTAAACTGTCCAGATACAAAGCTAAATAAATGGGCTGTCCGAAGGGCAATGCAGTTCCGTCTGTGTCCCAAGCCTCAGTATTGTCGTTTTTGTAAATTGCTGCCGGTTTGCCGTTGCTGTACCAATAACGGATTTCTTTTTCATCATCAACTCCTGCCACTTGTTTGATGAGTTTGCCGGTTTCGGTATAAAAACGAAGTGACTGGGTTTCGCCGTCGGCATTTAGGTCATCAACAATGCGCACACGCCCTTGCTCGTCATACGTCATGGCACTGCCCGTTGGTTTGCCGCACATGAAGTAGGCACATTCTCAACAGCCACCACAAACCAACGACTTTTTGGTTTGCCGCGCATGAAGTAGGCACTGGATTCACGGCTACCGTCGGGACGATACCAAATAACCAAACCGTCAATGACATCATTTGAAAAATCACGCAAGCCTTCAGCGTGGAACACCACGATGGGATCGGTTTGTTTGGTTTGGCTGTCTTGATAAAAGTCTTGAACCACCCAGCCGCCGTCTTTGGTTTTACCCAACACTTTGCGGTAAAACCCGCATTTAACCGGTGTGCTGCTGTATTGACCGGTTTTATCAAAATACAAATCCGGTTGATTGATTTTTTCCGCAACCAATGAAGTGATTGATTGCGGCTGAGGTATTGCACCGGCAGATAATTGTGTGGTTTGGCAAGCCGCCAAAGAGCACATGGTTATTGCCAAGCCAACCAATAAACGCCATTTCATTGTTAATTCCTTTAGTGAATACAACAACAAAAGCACAGGCTGTCTGAAACATTTTCAGGCAGCCTGTTTGTGGGTTACAAATCCAATAATAAACGGGCAGGATCTTCCAGTGCATCTTTAATGGCAACCAAGGTCAGCACCGCTTCACGGCCGTCAATAATGCGGTGGTCGTAAGACAAAGCCAAATACATCATCGGGCGCACCACCACTTGACCATTTTCAACCACAGCGCGTTCTTTGGTCGCGTGCATACCCAGAATGGCGGATTGCGGCGGGTTGATAATCGGGGTGGACATCATAGAACCGAAAGTGCCGCCGTTGGTGATGCTGAAAGTACCGCCGGTTAAATCTTCCAGAGCCAATTTGCCGTCTTTGGCTTTAACGGCGTAATCGGCAATGGCTTGTTCAATTTCGGCAATACTCATGTCTTCAGTGTTGCGCAAAATCGGTACAACCAAGCCGCGCGGGCTGCCGATGGCGATGCCGATGTCGAAATAGCCGTGGTAAACAATGTCTGTGCCGTCCACAGAAGCATTGACAATCGGGTATTTTTTCAGTGCGGCAACGGCGGCTTTCACAAAGAAAGACATGAAGCCGAGTTTAACGCCAAACTCTTTTTCAAATTTTTCTTTGTATTTATTGCGTAAATCCATCACCGGTTTCATGTTGACTTCGTTGAACGTGGTGAGAATGGCGTTTTCGGCTTGTGATTGCAATAAACGCTCGGCAATACGGGCACGCAGGCGCGACATCGGCACGCGCTGCTCGGTGCGGTTGCCGCCGGCAATGATTTGTGGTGCGGTCGTTTGTGCGGCGGATTTTAACGCAGGTGCAGCGGCTAAAGCAGCAGCGGCACTTTTCACGTCTTCTTTCAAAACGCGTCCATCGCGGCCTGAACCGGCAACCGCGCCCACATTCACGCCTTGTTCTGCAGCCAATTTGGCGGCAGCGGGCAGGGCAATGCCGGCAGCAGATGTTGATGCAACGGCGGGTGCAGGTGTCGGCGCGGCAACCGGTGCTGCTGCGGGAGACGGCGCAGCGGCAGTGGCGGCGGTATCAATTTTTGCCAGCAATTGACCTGAAGTAACGGTTGCACCGTCTTGTTCAATGATTTCCACCAATACGCCGGCTTGTTGGGCAGGTAATTCCAACACCACTTTGTCGGTTTCCAAATCAATCAGGTTTTCATCACGGGCAACGGCTTCGCCGACTTTTTTGTGCCAAGTCATCAAGGTGGCTTCGGAAACGCTTTCGGGCAGCGTGGGAACGGTAACTTCAATAATCATGTGAGTGCTCCTAAAAATAAAGATTTTTGATTTTAAAACGGGTTATTTTAATGCCAAGGCGTCATCAATCAATTGGTTCAGCTGGGCGGTGTGTTTACTCATATAACCAACAGCAGGCGAGGCACTGGTAGGGCGGCCGGCAAATGAGAGTTTTTGTTTGTTGGCAATCACGCGTTCAATGCGATGGCGGATTTGATACCAAGCACCTTGGTTTTTCGGTTCTTCCTGCGCCCACACCACTTCAGCGGCATTCGGATAGCGTGCCAATTCGGCTTCCACCTCGTCATAAGGGAAGGGGTAGAGTTGTTCTATGCGCACAATGGCAATGTCTTTTTCCAAGCCGCGCTCAACACGGGCGTTGTGAATATCGTAATACACTTGACCTGCACACAAAACCACGCGTTTTACGCTTTGTTCATTGCCTTCAATGACATCACCAATGACGTTGCGGAAGCGGCTGCCTTCAGTGAAGTTTTCCAAGGGGCTCATGGAGTTTTTCAGGCGCAGCAAGCGTTTTGACATGAAAATAATTAATGGTTTTCGTGCATTGCGCAAAACTTGACGGCGCAGCATGTGGAACATTTGTGATGCTTCAGACGGCATGATCACTTGAATATTGTGTTCTGATGATAATTGCAGCCAGCGTTCCACACGGCCTGATGAATGTTCAGGTCCTTGTCCGTCATAGCCGTGCGGCAGAATGACGGTTAAGCCGCATAAACGCCCCCACTTGGTTTCACCGGAGGTGATGAATTGGTCAATGGCAACTTGCGCACCGTTGGCGAAATCACCAAATTGTGCTTCCCAAATCACCAGCTGGTCGGGTGCGGAGCAGGCATAGCCGTATTCGTATGCCAATACAGCTTCTTCGTTCAAAATGGAATCAATCACCAAAAACGGTGCTTGGTTGGGCGACATGTGGCGCAGAGGAATATATATGCCTGCATCGGATTTTTCGCGGTTTTGGTCGTGCAATACCGCATGGCGGTGTGAGAATGTACCGCGTCCTGAATCTTCACCGGAAATGCGTACACCGCAGCCGTTGGTTACCAAACTGGCATAAGCCAAGGTTTCTGCCATGCCCCAGTCCATGTTTTGTTCACCGACAGCCATAGACGCACGCGCTTCCAAGGTTTTTTTTGCGGTGTTGTGCAGGGCGAAATCTTCAGGTGCTGTGGTAAATTTGTCTGCCAAACGTTTAATATCAGCAGCGGGTAAGGCGGTATCAACTGCTTGATTGAGATCACCGTTTTGATAAGGCGTCCAGTCAACTGAATACTTGCGGCGGTAATCGGTAATTGTGGTTTGTTCTACGTGTTCTCCGCGGTCTAAGGCGGCGCGGTATTCTTGGATATAGCCGTCTGCTTCGGCAGCGGTGATTTCTCCGGACTGGATTAAACGGTCGGCATAAACAGCGCGGGTGCCCGGGTGTTTTGCCACTTTTTTGTACATCATGGGTTGAGTTAATGTGGGGTCATCTGCTTCGTTGTGTCCCAATTTGCGGAAACACACCAAATCAATCACGACGTCTTTGCCGAATTCTTTGCGGTAGTCCATGGCCAGGCTCATCACGTAGCACACGGCTTCAGGATCGTCTCCGTTCACGTGAAAAATGGGTGCATCTACCATTTTGGCAATGTCGGTGCAATAAACAGAAGAACGGACATCGCGTAAATCAGAAGTTGTGAAACCGATTTGGTTATTGATGACCAAATGAATACTGCCGCCGGTGCCGTAGCCGCGAGTCAGTGATAAGTTGAAGTTGGACTGATTAACACCCAAGCCGATAAATGCTGAATCGCCATGAATCAGTACAGGCAATACGGCAGAACGTCCGGTTTTACCGCGGCGGTCTTGACGAGCGCGGACAGAACCTTCCAACACGGGGTTTACAATTTCTAAGTGAGAGGGGTTGAATGCCAAAGATACGTGTATCGGGCCGTTTTGCGTGTTTAAATCGGAGCTGAAACCCATGTGGTATTTTACATCGCCGCTGGGGAGCTTAATGGTGTATTTGCCTTCAAATTCACTGAACAGCAGCGCGGGGGATTTTCCTAAAATATTCACCAGCACATTCAGGCGGCCACGATGCGCCATGCCGATGCTCATTTCTTCTACGCCTTGCGTGCCGCAGTGTTGAATTAAATAATCCAACGCCACAATCGCACTTTCACCGCCTTCTAAAGAGAAACGTTTTTGACCGACGTATTTGGTGTGCAGATACCGTTCCAGTGTTTCGGCGGCAGTGAGTTGTTTCAGAATGCGGCGTTTGGTGTCGATATTGTAGTGCGGTGTGCTTAAATCGTGTTCTACGCGGCTTTGTACCCAGTTTTTTTCTTCAGGGTGGTTGATGTGCATGTACTCAACACCAATGGTGCGGCAATAGGTTTGTTGTAATTTATTGATGATTTCAGACAGCGGCAGCTTCATGCTGGTGGATAAATTGGTACCCGAGTGGAACTGAACAGCCATGTCCGCATCGGTTAATCCGTAGTGTGCGGGGTCAAGCTCGGAAAGATATTCTTTAGGACGGCGTTGCAAGGGGTCTAAGTTGGCGGTGTATGAACCCAAACGGCGGTAAGCAGTCATTAAGTTTAAAACCGACACTTGTTTTTGCATCATGTTGAAATCAACATCACCATGAGCCGCACCTGCTTGATTTTTGTGTTTGGTTAAATTGGCAAAAGATTCCTGAATTGGACGGTGAGCAATGTCTTTGGCGGTGGATCCGGGCAATGCGCTGACGGCATCAAAATATTCTTTCCAATAAGCTCCGACAGAATCAGGGTCTTTCAGGTAACTTTCATATAACTCTTCAATATAAGATGCATTGGCACCATATAAATAAGAAAGATCTTGTTGTTTTTGAATCATAACGTAACACCTTGATTATTTAAATATTAAAATAAAACCGACAAGCGGGGTAACGGGTAATTTAATGATTGGCGGCTCAATTTATTCAGTCAATTGATGTCGGTAACTGCCGATTTTTGTAAACGATATTGCTTGTTTAAAATTATCCGTCATTCTGAAACATTAGTCAGTAGTTATAAATGTTATATTAGGAAAATACATTGGCGGATTGAATTTTGATCAATGTGCAAAAACGGCACAGTGAATTAATGTTTGATTATGGGTAAATTGGCTGCAACGGAATAAATAATAATGATTCACCAGTCTGTTTGTCTTTTCAGGTAGTGTTCGTCGTTAAAGGTACTTAAAAATTGAGGTGCAAATGCAATAAAAACTGCACTGAACAAACCGGTTAAAAAAGCATCTCCCCACGCAATAAGAATAAACAAGGGCAAGACTTGCTGCAATAAAGTTTCGGTATTGAATACCTGCGCCGAATAAAGGCTGATGCCGACGCACAAGGCAATGAATGCCATGCCGATGATTGCCGCTAAAAAGCCATTGACAAAAATATACACAAACACATTTTCAGGCAGCCTTTTTTGGGCGAAACGCAGCAATAAGGTGCTGATAAACACAGGGGGAATAATGCAGCAGATGAGGTTGATTCCCCATGCTGTTAAATTATCAATACCGCCGAAAATCACACAAGCTGCCAACATCAGCATACCGCACAACCACAATGCACCCGCCGCACCCAGCATTAAGGCAGCCAAAGCCACGCCCATTAAGTGATAGCTCATGCCTGCGAGATGACCATCGGTGATGTTTGCGCGTAATCCCCAAAACAGAGCCAGCATTAAAGTTGCCGATACAACCGCGGCATGGTGGGTGCGGATAATGCGGCAGGCGGCGGGGAAGGTGATGAACATCAGTATCAGACAAACACCGTTTGCCGCCCACAAAACAGGCGGATTAAACCAATGACTGTAAAAGTTCATGACATTCCATTAGCGGTACGTTTTGGTTTCAGGTTCAGGCAGCCGATGTGCATTATTTTGCGCCAATTGATACAGCATGGCGGCAGTGGCACCCCAAATATCGTATTGTTCAAAATGCAGATGATAAACCGGTAAGCGGTATTGCTGATGAACAACCATTTCTGTTCGGTAGTGTTGGGTATCCAAGGCAATGTGCAAGGGCAGGGAGAAAACGGCGGTAACTTCTGCCGGATTGGGCTGCCAAACAGGTGAATCGGCGGATTTTGATTGGTATAAAGCAACAAACGGCGTAACAGCAAAACCGCTGGGCAAATAACACACAGGCAGTTGCCCTATTATTTGCCAGTTTTCCGGCGATACGCCCAATTCTTCTTGGGTTTCACGCAAGGCTGCGGCTAAATGGCTGCTGTCTTCAGCCACCACTTTGCCGCCCGGAAAGGCAATTTGTCCTGCGTGGTGGGGCAAGTGATTGCTGCGTTGGGTCAGCCACACACAAGCATTGCCGTTGTCTTGCCAATCAAACGGCAACAATACAGCGGTTGCCTGAAAACGCAAGGGCAGCTGTTTAACCAATTGTGTGCGTTCATCAGGCAGCAGATGGCTGTTATCGCAAGCAAATTGCAGAAATTGCGTCAGCCCACGGCGACTTTGAAACGGCATAATTTAAGCAATGCGCGCTTGCAATAAATCTTGCATATTTAATGCACCAACGGGGCGATTGCTGCTGTCCACCACCACCAAGCCGTTTACTTTGTTATTTTGCATGGTTTTCAGTGCTTCCACCGCCAGCTGATTGGTGGTTACGGTAATGGGATTGCCGCCCATGATGTTTGCCATGTTCATGCCGATGAGGTGGTCTTCTCTTTGAAACAAGCGGCGCAAATCGCCGTCGGTGAATACGCCTGATAATTTACCGTCAGGGTTGGTTATCACCAACATACCCAAGCCTTTTTCGCTCATGGTAACAATGGCTTGTTTTAAGGGCGTATCTTCACTCACCAACGGCAAGCGATCGCCGCCGTGCATAATGTCAGATACCGTGGTTAATAAGCGTTTACCCAAACTGCCTGCGGGGTGGCTCAAGGCAAAGTCATCGGAAGTGAAATGACGTGCGCGCAGTAAGGCAACCGTAAGCGCATCGCCCAAAACCAAAACGGCTGTGGTGCTGGAAGTGGGTGCCAAACCGAATGGGCAGGCTTCTTGAGAAACGGCGGCAAGCAAATGAACATCGGCATATTGTGCCATGCGTGATTGCGGTTTGCCGGTAATGCAGATTAAATCCACGTTTTTGCGTTTAATGGCAGAAATCATGGTGATGATTTCATCGTTTTCACCCGAATTGGAAATGGCAAGCATCACATCACCGTCCACAATCATGCCCAAATCACCGTGTCCGGCTTCGGCGGGGTGAATAAAAAAAGCAGGGGTGCCGGTAGAAGCCAAAGATGCGGCAATTTTGCGGGCAATGTGTCCGCTTTTGCCCATGCCTGTTACCACCACCCGCCCATGACATGCCAAAATGGTATCCACGGCATGGGCGAAATTTTCATCCAGCGAGGCACACACTTCGCGCACAGCGGCTTCTTCGGTTTCAAAAACGGCTTTCGCCCATTGTAAATAAGCGGTTTTGGTTTGTTGCTTTGTCATGATGCAACCTTTGTATTTTCATTTAATTTTAATGATGCACAAATCATTGTTTAACTTTGGATTTGCTTGGTATTTTTGCTGATGATACACGCCTTGACTGCTGATTTAAACCCAGGCTGAAATTCGGTGTGAATGCGCTGAATTCAAGCCAGCCAACCTGCCAAATGTTGTTTTATCAGCGAGGCAAGCGCATTGACGCCATTGTTGTCATCATTCAGACACGGAATGTAATGAAATTGCACACCGCCTGCGGCGAGAAAATCATTGCGTCCTTGTACGGCGATTTCCTCCAAAGTTTCCAAACAGTCGGCGGCAAAGCCAGGGCAAATAATATCCAGCTTGCGAACGCCTGATTGAGGCAGCGATTGCAGTAAATCTTGGGTGGACGGTGTTAGCCATTTTGCCTTGCCAAAGCGGCTTTGATAGGCAAGCAGGTATTTATTTTCAGGCAGCCTGAGTTTTTCCGCCAGCAGACGCACCGTGGTTTGGCATTCTTGGGCGTAGGGGTCGCCGTTGTCGTTTTGTGCCTGCGGTATGCCGTGAAAACTGAACAATAATTTATCACCGCGCCCATGCTGCTGCCAATGATGTTCAATTTGCGCGGCAAGCGCAGCGATATAGTTTGCATTATCGGCATAGCCGGTAATAGAGCGCACAGCCATTTGCCTGCGCTGGCGCAGCAATACATGCCATACTTTATCCAATGCAGCGGCGGAAGAAGATGCGGCGTATTGCGGATAAAGCGGCAGCACCAATAAACGATCAACGCCTTGCTGCTTTAAATTGGCAATTACGCATTCAACAGACGGTTCACCGTAAGTCATGGCGTAATCGGTGATGATTTGGGCATCAAAATCGGCTAATTGGCGATGTAATTTAATACACAAGTTTTGGGTATGCCGCAATAAGGGCGCACCTTCAGGCAGCCAAATTTTTTGGTAGCCGTGTGCGCTTTTGGGGCTGCGTAAAGGCAAAATGATGCCGTTGAGCAAGGTTTGCCACATAAAACGCGGTAATTCCACCACGCGGCGATCTGATAGAAATTCACGCAGATACGGGCGAACCGCTTTGGTTTCGGGTGTTTTCGGTGTGCCTAAATTCAACAGCAGTACACCGATTTTCGGCGTGTTTGCCGGCGGTTCAGGGAAGAAATACGGTTTCATGGTTGGTTTGTGTTTTTTATTTTTTGTATTGTGCTGCGGTCAATATTGGCAGTATCTTGGCTGCACACACTTTGTTTTAAATTTACTGCCGATACTTGAATTATCGTTATTATAAAAGACAAAACGGTATTATTTCCGTTGTGTGCAGAAATAACACCGTTTATTCAATCAATTTATTCAATCAATATTCAATTTAAATCAAACCATTTTGCTCAAACGCCGGAAACAATACCCTTTCTTCAAAACGCACATGTGCCGTTAGCTTTTCTGCCAGCACTGCTGCATTTTCAGGCTGCCTGAAACATTGGCGCAGCTCTTGGTGCTCTTGCAGAAATTGTTCCTGTAAATGCACTTGATTGAGCTTGTGCCAATACGCGGAAAATTGCCGCTCTTCTGCATCAAAATGCGCCAAAATGGCATCGCGTACTGCTTCAATTTGCGTTGTGTGATCGGCGTTCGGTTCGCGCCGAATGCAGTTGCACAAACTCAAAGCGGTGTGATGTTCGCGGGAAAAGTGGGCTAAATCGGGGTGTCGTTTCATGGTTGGCTGTTTATTCCCACTCAATCGTGGCAGGCGGTTTGCCGCTGATGTCGTAGGTTACCCGATTGATGCCGCGCACTTCGTTGATAATGCGGTTGGATACGCGGCCGAGTAAATCATAGGGCAGGTGCGCCCAGTGGGCAGTCATAAAATCACTGGTAATCACCGCCCGTAATGCCACCGCATATTCATAAGTGCGCCCGTCGCCCATTACCCCCACCGATTTCACCGGCAAAAACACGGCAAAGGCTTGGCTGGTTTTGTCGTACCAAGACACATTGTTTTCATCAACCGTATTGCGCAATTCTTCAATAAAAATATGGTCGGCACGGCGCAGTAAATCGGCATATTCGGCTTTAACTTCTCCCAAAATCCGCACACCCAAGCCGGGTCCGGGAAAGGGGTGGCGGTACACCATTTCCGGCGGCAACCCTAAGGCAATGCCCAATTCGCGCACTTCGTCTTTAAACAAATCGCGCAAAGGTTCAAGCAATTTTAAATTTAAGGTTTCAGGCAGCCCGCCGACATTGTGGTGGCTTTTAATGGCGTGTGCTTTGTTGGTTTTCGCGCCTGCGCTTTCAATTACATCGGGGTAAATAGTGCCTTGTGCCAGCCATTTGGCATTCACTCGTTTTTTTGATTCTTGCTGAAATACTTCCACAAATTCCGCACCGATGATTTTTCGCTTTTGTTCGGGGTCGGTAACGCCCGAGAGCTTGCTCATAAACGCTTCGGCGGCATCGGCATGAATCACATTTACGCCCAAATGTTTGCCGAACATTTCCATCACCATTTCGGCTTCTTTGTGGCGCAGTAAACCGTTGTCCACAAACACGCAAGTCAATTGCGCACCAATGGCACGGTGAATCAGCGCGGCGGCAACCGATGAGTCCACACCGCCGGATAAACCCAGAATCACTTCATCGCTGCCCACTTGTCTGCGAATTTTGGCAATGGCTTCATCAATGTAATTGGGCATGGTCCATGAGGGTTTGGCTTGGCAAATGTCCAGCACAAAACGATTCAGCAAAGCCTTGCCTTGTTTGGTATGGGTTACTTCGGGGTGGAATTGCACACCGTAAAACCGTTTATCGGCGTGTTCCATAATCGCAATCGGGCAGTTGGGGGTATGCCCCACCGCACGAAATTCAGGCGGCAAGGCGGTTACTTTGTCGCCGTGGCTCATCCACACGTCCAATTGATGGGGTTCGCCGTCGAAAATGCTGTCGGTTAAGGCATTGGCATCGGTTGCCACGCGGGCGTAACCGAATTCGCGCTGATCGCCCGGCGACACCGTGCCGCCCAATACGTATGCCATCCATTGCATGCCGTAGCAAATACCCAATACCGGTACACCCAAATCCAGCAAACCGCTTGCCGCTTGGTAATCGGAGTTGTAAACCGACATTGGGCTGCCTGAAAGAATAATGCCTGCGGGTGCAAAGGCTTTAATGTCTTCCAAAGACATATCAAACGGGTGTAATTCACAATACACATGCGCTTCACGTACACGGCGGGCGATGAGCTGGGTTACTTGTGAACCGAAGTCCAGAATCAGAATTTTGTTTTGTGTTGTTGTCATGATGTAATTGATTTGATTATTAAAATAAAATACATTAAAAAAGTTAATCCGCCGTGCGCGCTTCAGGCAGCCTGCCTGCCCAGTCGCACACAAATTGCCACGCCACGCGCCCCGAACGGCTGCCGCGCATCAGCGACCAATTTAAAGCCGCTTGGCGGGCGGTGTCGTCAAAGGGTAAATCGGCATCTTCCAGCCAGCTTTGCACCGCCGCCAGATAATCTTCTTGCGCAAACGGGTAAAAACTCAGCCACAAGCCAAAGCGGTCAGACAACGACACTTTTTCTTCCACGGCTTCTTTTGGGTGAACTTCGCCGCGTATGCCGGTGCTGGCTTGGTTTTCGTCCATGTATTCGGGCATTAAATGGCGGCGGTTGGACGTGGCATACACCAATACATTATTCAAGCGCAAAGACAAGCCGCCGTCTAAAGTGGTTTTCAGGGCTTTATACGCTTCATCGCCTTCTTCAAACGACAAATCATCGCAAAACACAATGAATTTTTCGGTACGCTGTGCCAATATGGTTAATAAATACGGCAGCGTCAGCAGATCGCTTTTATCCACTTCAATCAAGCGCAAGCCTTGTGCCGCGTATTCGTGCAGCAAGGCTTTGACCAGCGATGATTTACCTGTGCCGCGCGCGCCCGTCATCAATACATTATTGGCAGTGCGCCCAGCCAAAAACTGTTCGGTATTGCTTACCAATTTGCGCATTTGAGTATTCACTGCCGCCAAACGATTTAATGAAAACGTATGCGGGCGCGGTAAACTTTCCAACACGCCTTTGCTGCCGATTCTTTGCCAGCGATACGCCACGGCATTCCAATCGGGCTCAACCGTTTCGGGCGGCAGCCACGCATCTAAACGGCGCAGTACCGAAGCGGCTTGTTTTAAAAATTTATTCAATTTCATAAATCCATGTCTTTATTCAGGTGTTCAAGATTTTTTGTTTTGGATAATCGGATAATCTCATAACAAACATTGTATTGCCGAAATCATTTTATTTTTGCAGGCTGCCTGAAAAGCAGCGGCTGCATCGGGTTTGTACTGCATGTTTGTACTGCATTGTAAACAATGGAATTGCTGCTTACAGCCGCTTACATAAGCAGGCTGCCTGAAAACAGTACATTATACTATCCCGCGCCTCGCTAAAGCACAACCCGCCTTGTGCTACAATATGCCCATTTTATTGACAGTTTTTTCAAGGAATAACATGAGTTTGAAATGCGGTATTGTCGGCTTGCCCAATGTCGGCAAATCCACTTTGTTTAACGCGCTGACCCAATCGGGTATTGAAGCGGCAAACTATCCGTTTTGCACCATTGAACCCAATGTCGGCATTGTCGAAGTACCCGATCCGCGCATGGCGGCTTTGTCCGAAATCGTGAACCCGCAAAAAATTCAGCCGGCGATTGTGGAGTTTGTGGATATTGCCGGTTTGGTGGCGGGTGCCAGCAAAGGCGAGGGTTTGGGCAATCAATTTTTGGCAAATATCCGCGAAACCGATGCCATTGTGAATGTGGTGCGCTGTTTTGACGACCCCAATATTATCCATGTGGCGGGTAAAGTTGATCCGATTAATGACATTGAAGTCATCGGCACTGAATTGGCACTGGCGGATTTGGCAAGCGTGGAAAAAACCTTGATTCGCGAAGGAAAACGGGCAAAATCAGGTGATAAAGAAGCACAAAAATTGGTGTCTGTATTGGAAAAATTGCAGCAGCATTTACTTTCAGGCAGCCCAATCAGGGCTGCGGGATTGAGTGATGACGAATTAATGGTGATTAAACCCTTGTGTTTGCTTACTGTTAAACCCGCGATGTATGTTGCCAATGTTGCTGAAGACGGCTTTGAGAATAATCCGTATTTAGACGAGCTCAATGCGTTTGCCGCCAAAGACAATGCACCTGTGGTGGTGCTGTGCGCTGCTATGGAAAGTGAAATTGCCGAATTAGATGATGCCGACAAAGCCGAATTCTTAAGCGAAATGGGTTTGGCAGAACCGGGTTTAAACCGCTTAATCCGCACGGGCTACGAATTGTTGGGCTTGCAAACCTATTTTACCGCCGGTGTGAAAGAAGTACGCGCTTGGACGATACACAAAGGCGACACCGCCCCGCAAGCGGCGGGCGTGATTCATACCGATTTTGAACGCGGCTTTATTCGTGCCCAAGTGATTGCTTATGATGATTTTGTCAATTTGGGCGGTGAAACACGTGCCAAAGAAGCAGGCAAAATGCGCGCCGAGGGTAAGGAATATGTGGTGCAAGACGGCGATGTGATTCATTTCTTGTTTAATGTGTAATGGGTTTTAAACAGTGATGAAACCACGAGTCATTTTTGCCGGTACACCGGATTTTGCCGCCGCCGCCTTAACCGCTGTTGTTGAAGCGGGTTTTGATGTGCCTTTGGTGCTGACGCAGCCTGACCGCCCCAAAGGGCGCGGCATGGCATTGCAAGCCAGTGCCGTAAAACAGACCGCCGAACGGCTGGGTTTGCCCGTGGCGCAGCCGACAACCTTGCGCACACCTGAAGCCGCAGATTTATTGGCCGCACAACGCGCCGATGTGATGGTGGTGGCAGCCTACGGCTTGTTGCTGCCTGAAAATATCCTCAACATTCCGCGCAAAGGCTGCCTGAATATCCACGCATCATTGCTGCCGCGCTGGCGCGGGGCTGCACCCATTCAGCGAGCCATTGAGGCGGGTGATGCGCAAACCGGCGTGTGTATTATGCAAATGGACAAAGGCTTGGATACCGGCGGTGTTGTCAGCCGCCATGTGTATCACATTCAACCATTTGACACCGCACAAACCGTACACGATGCTTTGGCAAAAATCGGCGCACACGCCATTGCGGCGGATTTACACCGTTTGGACGATTTGCAAGCCGTACCGCAAGACGGCAGCAATGCCACATACGCGCCGAAGCTCAGTAAAGCCGAAGCCGAAATGGATTGGACGCAACCTGCCGATGTATTGGCACGGCGGGTACGGGCATTTAATCCTGTGCCAGGGGCATGGACAACGCATCAGGGAAAAATACTGAAGATTTGGCAAGCCGAAGCGGTGAACGGTAAAGGCAAAGCAGGTGAAGTACTGCTTTGTCAAAATCAATGTGTGGTTGCCTGCGGTGAAAAAGCATTGTCTTTACAAGTGGTGCAGCCTGCCGGCGGCAAACCGATGCCGATTGGTGCATTTTTGGCAGGAAACCGTGTGGAAGCAGGGCAGGTTTTTGCATACAGGAATACCAATCCATGAGCATGGTACGGGCGCAAAAGCTGGCAGCACAAACCTTGCTGGCGGTGGAACAAAGGCGTAATTTAAGCGATGTTTTGACTGAAACCGCCGCACAATGTGCGCTTTCTGCCGCCGAAAAAGGCGCGTGGTACGATTTTGCCTATGGTTGTTTGCGTTATCGCGGTTTATTGCGGCAGCTGTTGGCTCAAATGCTCAAACAATCGGCACACCGCGATATTGAAACCTTGCTGTGTGTGGCGTTGTATCAATTGCTTTATACCCGTAATGCGCCCTATGCCGTGGTCAATGAAGCAGTTAATAATGCCGCTGCCATACAAAAAGGGCGATACAAGCATTTGGTGAATGCGGTGCTGCGCCGCTTTTTGCGTGAACAAGATGCCTTGCTGAATCAGGCCTTGGGTGATGAAACCGCACAATACAATCTGCCTGCTTGGTGGCTGCGCCGTCTGCGCCGAGATTATCCGCAAGCATGGCAAACGATTATCCATGCTTACCAACAACACCCGCCGCTGACATTACGGGTTAATCGGCGGCATCACACCGCAGAAAGTTATTTGGATTTGCTTCAGGCAGCCGATATGAATGCGCAGATATTGGATAAATACGCATTAACATTAAGCGAAGCATCGGCGGTGCATCAGCTGCCCGGATTTGAACAAGGCTGGGTGTCGGTGCAAGACTTCGGCGCACAGCAAGCCGCGCCTTTGCTTAATCCGCAAAAAGGCGAGCGGGTTTTAGATGCCTGCGCCGCGCCGGGCGGCAAAACGGGGCATTTGCTGGAATGGGCTGATTGTGATGTTACTGCACTGGATATTGATGCCGAACGATTGGTGCGTGTGCGCAGCAATATAAACCGATTGGGATTTCAAGCGTCAATTCATTGCGCTGCCGCACAAAATCTGTCTGCATGGTATGATAATCAGCTTTTTGATGCCGTGCTGGCAGATGTGCCGTGTACCGCATCTGGCGTGGTCAAACGCCACCCCGATATTAAGTGGCTGCGCCGTGAACAAGATGCTGCGCAAACCGCTGCGCAACAAGTGCCGCTGCTTGATGCGCTGTGGCAAGTATTGAAATCGGGCGGGCGTCTGCTGCTGGCAACCTGCTCTGTTTTTCAGGAAGAAAACCAAACTCAGCTGGCGCATTTTTTACAACGCCATGCCGATGCCGATTGCCGTGAAACCCGAGTGCTATTACCAAGTGAACAACAAGATGGTTTTTTCTACGCGCTTATTCACAAAAATTAGCCTGTTGCTGTGCAGCTTATTTTTGCTGTTGCTGATGCCGCAGGCACGTGCCGATGATATTAGCCCCGTGCGTAACCAAGCCTTACGCACCAATGGGGGGCAATTGCTCATCAGCACCCGCTTTCATACACAGTTGCCTGAAACCTTGCAGCAGGCATTATTGAACGGTGTGCCGATTACTTTCGACTTAAGCTGGCGGCTCACCGAACCATCGCTGACGGCGTACCGCTATCGCATCAGCCATTTATTTAATCGCAGCGACACCATTCAATACCGCCTTTCTTACCACCCGATTACGCGCCGCTACCGTGTCAGCATCGGCACTTTTTCTACAGAATATATTAATCTGGATGCCGCACTCAAAGCCGTGGGCGCGGCTGCCAATTGGCGGGTATTGGCAGAAGAGGCGTTATCTGACGTTGCCTTGTCTGATATTGAAGCACAGACGCGATTGAAATTGAGTACGGCGCAATTGCCGAAACCTTTTCAAATTAATGTATTGTCTTCCGGTGATTGGCAATTGGATTCCGGCTGGCACAATTTAAGCATTGAAGAAGAAGTGAATTAGCCATGCCGCGCTCTTTGTTGATTGCTGTATTGCTGAGCTTATTCACATTATTGATACTCACTGCCGCAACGGGCAGCAGCGGTTTACTGGCGGATTATTTTTGGTGGATATTCAGTTTTGGCGCGGTATTGTTATTGGTGTTGCTGGCGTGGACAATACTCTATGCCCGCCAGTTATTTCACACCAAACGCCGGCAAGCATTCGGTTCGCAAATTGCACGGCGGCTGGCACTGATGTTTACCCTGATTGCGGTGTTGCCGGGTTTGTTTTTGTTTGGTGTATCAGCCCAATTTATCAGCCACAGTATTAATTCTTGGTTTGGTAACGATGTTGCCGAAGCCCTGGACCGCAGCTTGAATTTAAGCCAATCGGCTCTGGATTTTGCGTCGGACAACAGTTTTCGCCGTGCCGCTGCTGTGCAAGTTCAGCTGATTGCCGCTGTGAGTATGGGGACAACGGCAGATTCTGTGCTGCATGAATACGGGAAAACCGAGGCATTCAGCCAATTGCAGCTGGTGCGCCTAACGGATTTACATATTCAGGCAGCCTATAACCCGCAAAATTTATCCAATCCCGAAATAAGTCAGGAAAGTTTAAAAGAACTGACCCAAACCGGTTCTTTGAGTGAACGCGAAAACATCAACCATGTGTTATACGCACAAGGCTGGTTGATGCTGCCTGAAAACGGTGAATCCCTCGCTTTATTTTTCAGGCAGCCTATTCCGAAAAATGTGGCGGAAGATGCCACTTTAATTGAGCTGACCCGCGCCAAATACGCCGAACTCAAATATGCCAAACGCGGGTTGCAGATTTTTTTCCTGATGACCTTGTTCATGGCAACCTTGCTGGCGGTGATGTTGTCTTTATTGCTGGCACTTTATTTTACCAAGCGTTTTTCTGCACCGATTCTGTCTTTGTCGGAAGGCGCGTTGGCAGTGGCACGCGGCGATTTAAGTCAAAAACGTCCTATTTTTCATGATGATGAATTGGGTAATCTCACCAAATTATTCAATCACATGACCGAGCAGCTGCGGGGTGCGCATGAACAGCAAACCGCCGCCCGCTTGTATCTGGAACATGTTCTTAACAGCCTGAATACCGGCGTGATTACATTCGACAGTAAAGGCTGCCTGAAAACCCACAACCACAAAGCGCAAGTGATTTTGGGGCAAGACTTGGATAAATTGGTACAGCAAAATATTGACGAAATTGCCGCTGCTTCGCCGCAAATGTGGTTAATTGCCGAAGTGCTGAATGCTTTTTTGGCAACCGAAAATCAAGAAAACCCGATTCAGCTCACCTACAACCGTGAAGATGATGCGGTTATCTTAATCGGCAAAGCCACCGAGCTGCCCACCGATGGCGGTAAAGATACCGTATTGGTATTTGACGATGTAACCGCGCTGATACGCGCTCAAAAAGAAGCCGCTTGGGGTGAAGTGGCGCGGCGTTTGGCGCATGAAATCCGCAATCCGCTCACCCCGATTCAATTATCGGCAGAGCGATTGGCGCATAAATTGAGCGGTAAACTCAATGAAGCAGATGCGCATATCTTAATGCGCAGCACCGATACCATTGTCAAACAAGTATCGGCAATGAAAGATTTGGTGGAAGCATTCCGCAATTATGCCCACGCCCGCACATTGAATTTAACTTTATTGGACATCAATGAATTGATACAAGAAATTCTGGTGTTGTATGAAAGCGGGCATTGTACATTTTTGGTTAATTTAAGTAATATGCCATTGTTAATATATGCCGACAACGGCGCAATGCGTCAAGTATTGCACAATGTATTAAAAAATGCGGCGGAAGCCGCTGCCGTTGATGCCGAGCCCACAGTATTGGTAAGCACTCAAGCAAAAGACAAAACCGCTGTCATTGCCATTAGCAACAACGGCAAGAATTTCAGCCAAGACATGCTGGCGCGGGCATTTGATCCCTATATCACCGACAAAAACGGCGGCACGGGTTTGGGTTTGCCTGTGGTGAAAAAAATTGTAGAAGAACACGGTGGGCGTGTACAAATCAATAATCTGCCCGAAGGACGTGCATGTATCAAAATAACTTTACCTTTAGCCGGTGAATCAAATGCGAAGCAGTGATATTTTAATTGTTGATGACGAAATCGGTATCCGCGAATTGCTGTCTGAAATTCTGCAAGACGAAGGGTACGGCGTTGCTGTGGCGGAAAATGCCGAAGCCGCGCGCGCTTTGCGTTTGCAAACACGTCCTGCTATGGTGTTGCTTGATATTTGGATGCCCGATTGCGATGGCATTACCTTATTAAAAGAATGGGCAAAATCAGGGCTGCTCACCATGCCTGTGGTCATGATGAGTGGACACGCCAACATTGACACCGCTGTGGAAGCCACCAAAATCGGCGCGTTGGATTTTTTGGAAAAACCCATCACCTTGCAAAAATTATTAAGCACGGTTGATCGCGCCCTCAAATACGGGCAAATGCAAACCGCCTCAAAAATGTCTTTGGATAAACTGGGCAACTGTGCAGTGATTAAAGACATGCTGGCACAGGCTGCCCGTGCTGCTAAAACCGCTTCTCCCGTATTGTTATTGGGTGAAAACGGTTCGCCTTTTGAATTGGTGGCACGTTATTTTCACAAGATTAATACCGCTTGGACAGAACCTGCTTTGCCGGCTCAAATCATTGATGATGCGGTTGGGCTGCTGAAAAAAGCCGGCGGCGGTGTTTTGTATTTGGGCGATATTGACCGCTATGAACCGATGATTCAGCGCGGCATCAATATCTTATTAACGCGTGCGCCGCGGCATCAGGTCAGAGTGGTTTTTGCTTGCAGCCGCCCGATACAAGATTTATTGCGCGACAGCAACCAAGATATTGATTTATTACATTCTCTATCTGTTTTAACCGTATCCATTCCGCCCTTGCGCACCCAGCTGGACGATATGGTGTTTTTGGTAGACCAGCTGATGTTGGAATTGTCGGAAACCCAAAAAATACCACCGGTTAAATTCACCTCCGCTGCGCTCAATGCTTTGCGCCAATACGATTGGCCGGGTAATTTGGAACAATTAAAAAACGTTGTGAAAAGTTTGGCATTAAACAGCGATAAACAAGAAGTTGATGCAGATGAAGTGCTTGCCATGCTTGATCAGTTCACTTCTCCCGCCATACCCAACGATACCGGTTTTAATTTTAACTTGCCCTTGCGGGAGTTGCGTGAAGAGTTGGAACGGCGTTATTTTGAATACCATATTGCCCAAGCAGGGGGCAATATGAGCAAAGTGGCAAAGAAAGTTGGTTTGGAGCGTACCCATTTGTACCGTAAGCTGAAACAGCTGGGGATACAAGTGGCCGCGAAAAAGCAAGGGGAGAAAGCAGAGTAAGTGTTTTGTTAGTTTACATTAAGAAATGAAAATTATTTTAACAAATTTAACCGTGTATCTATTCTGTGTATAGAATGTTGCGCAACATAGCGTCCTTGGCAGTACGTGCTTCTATATTCATAGCGGAAGTGCCGATCCCAAGGACTTTTTCATAAGAACAACAGTGAAAACAGCGATTTTGACCATGACTGCTCAATTGATTGACGGCAAAAAAATTTCCGAACAACGCCTTGATGCCGTGTCCGCCGCCGTTGCGCAGCGGCAGGCTGCCAACTTGCGCCGCCCTTGTCTGGCAGTGGTATTGGTTGGCAATGACCCCGCCAGTGCCGTATATGTGCGCAACAAAAAACGCGCTTGCGAAAAAGTGAATTTTGAATCACGCGCTTATGAGCTACCTGAAAACACTCAAGAAGCCGAATTATTGAATTTGATTGATGAAATGAATGCCGATAACGGCGTGGACGGCATTCTGGTGCAGCTGCCGCTGCCGAAACACATTGACAGCCAAAAAGTATTGGAACGGATTTTACCGCACAAAGACGTGGACGGTTTTCACCCGTATAACGTCGGCAGGCTGGCAGTAAAAATGCCGTTGATGCGTCCCTGCACCCCAAAAGGGGTAATGACTTTGCTGGCGGCTTACGGTGTTGATGTGGTCGGCAAAAAGGCAGTGGTGGTGGGTGCGTCCAATATCGTCGGCAGACCGCAAGCCTTGGAATTGCTGCTGGCTCGCGCCACGGTAACCATTTGCCACAGTGCCACCCAAAACCTTGCCGAAGAAGTTGCCGCCGCCGATATTGTAGTGGTGGGCGTGGGTAAACCCAATTTTGTTAAAGGTGCATGGATTAAGCCCGGTGCGGTGGTGATTGATGTGGGCATCAATCGTTTGGATAACGGCAGCTTGTGCGGTGATGTGGAATTTGCCGCCGCCAAAGAACGCGCCGCCATGATTACCCCCGTTCCCGGCGGTGTTGGCCCCATGACCATTGTCACCTTGCTGGAAAACACGCTTCAGGCAGCCCAAATACATGATTTAGATTGATTGGGTTATTGTTGAATTGATTTGGCTTAATTCACTTGGAATGAAGAAGAACATTAAAAGGCTGCCTGAATGGTTTCAGGCAGCCTTTTTATTATTGAATTTAAATGATAACAAAGCCTTACTTCGCCGCTGCCAAAGCCTGTTCCAAATCTGCCAATAAATCATCAATATGCTCAATGCCCACGCTCAAACGCACCATGTCTGCGCTGACACCGGCGGCGGCAAGCTCTTGCGGGTTGAGCTGGCGGTGGGTGGTGCTGGCAGGGTGCGTTGCCAATGATTTGGCATCACCGATATTCACCAAGCGCACAAATAGTTGAAGTGCATCAATAAAGCGCGCACCGGATTCGCTGCCGCCTTGAATACCGAAGCTGAGTAAACCCGAAGCACGATTGCCAAAATCGCGGGCGATTAATGTTTTATAAGGGCTGTTGGGTAAGCCGGGGTAGTTTACCCAGCTGACTTGCGGGTGGTTTTGCAGGAATTCGGCTACTTTTAAAGCGTTGTCGCTGTGGCGTTCCATACGCAAAGCCAAAGTTTCCAAGCCTTGCAAAAGCAAGAAGACATTCATTGGGCTGATGGCGGCACCGGTATTGCGCAGAGGAACAACGCGTGCACGGGCGATGTACGCCGCAGCACCGAAGTGTTCGCTGTAGTTTACGCCGTGATAGGAAACGTCAGGGGTAGTCAATACTTTAAAGCGTTCGCCTTGCGCTGCCCAGTCAAAACGCCCGCCGTCAATAATTGCACCGCCCAAACTGGTGCCGTGTCCGCCGATGTATTTGGTCAGCGATTCAATCACAATATCCGCACCCAAAAGCAAGGGGCGGCACAATGCGGGGCTGGCAACGGTATTATCGACAATCAGAGGCAATCCCTGTGCGTGTGCTGCTTGGGCAAAGGCAGGAATATCGATGACATTGACTGCAGGATTGCCGATGCTTTCACAAAATACGAGTTTGGTGCGTGCATCGGTGTTTGCAGCGATCTGCTGTGGATCGTTGGGGTTGATAAAGCGTACTTCAATGCCTTGTTTGGGCAGCGTATGGGCAAATAAGTTGTATGTGCCGCCGTAAAGTGTTTTGGTGGCAATGATGTTGTCGCCGGCTTCGGTGATGGTTTGAACGGCATAGGCAATGGCTGCCATGCCGCTGGCAACGCACAATGCCGCCAAGCCGTTTTCAACCGCTGCCAAACGTGCTTCCAATACGGCAGTGGTGGGGTTCATGATGCGGGTATAGATATTACCGGCAACGTTAAGATTAAATAAATCCGCGCCGTGTTGGGTGTTGTCGAATGCGTAACTGGCGGTTTGGTAAATCGGCACGGCAACAGCTTTGGTGGTGGGCTCGGGCGTGTAGCCGGCATGTATGGCTTGGGTTTCCAGTTTCATCGGTTTCCTTCGGCTGCCTGTTTTACAAAAATGGCAGCTTAAGTTTGTTTATGTGATGTGTTTATTCCACAGTACATGTGTTACTGGCGGACGCGTCTTCACAAAATACGACAACAACGTCCTGATTGACCCTTAACACGTTGGAGTCTGCCGTATCTTTGGGAGTTGCCTGTAGGGTGTATGTTTCATCTCCCACACTGATTAACTTCAAATTGAAGTGATTGGTTTCTTTTTTAGGTAGTTCTTTGGGAGGGTTGCTCGTGCTCATATCTTTTGTGGGATCTTTGAGAATGCCTTTAAACGTACTGTGTTGCGCATAGGTACGCTCCATTACTTGGCTGTTCTCCAACAATGCGCTTCTGGCTTGAGACAAACGTGTCCTGCGTGCATATTCTTGATAACTCGGATAAGCAATCGCCGTTAAAATAGCGAGAACCACAATGGTAACCATGAGCTCAATAAGCGTAAACCCACTGATTTTTTTTACTTTCATTTGTTTTACTCCGTGTATGAAGCCGATTATTGCTGTTTCATTGTTTCGGCTTTTTTAATTTGCGCATATTCACATAAAACACCGCAAAATGAAAGGGCAGAACCCAATTGAATTCGGTTTTGCTTTTGATGTACACATGATTTAACAGCATTTTTTTGAATAAACCGAAAACGGTGGTTTTGTACCGAATCGATGCCCATGCTTGGCTTGTATTCGGTAATGATTGAAATGGTATTCATTGGTTTTCAATTTATCGGATTGTGCAATAATAGCGGCTTACAGCTTAATCTGATGACGAGCGATTGGCACATCGGCTGGTGTTGCTTATGTTTTTTAAAAAGCATCGTCTGCTAAAATATTACCTGCTTTGTAAAATTTATAAAAGGAAAACCCATGAGATTACTGCACACCATGCTGCGTGTGGGCGATTTGGATCGTTCACTGGCGTTTTATCAAGATGTTTTGGGTATGCGTTTGCTGCGTAAAGAAGATTACCCGAGCGGCAAATTTACTTTGGCGTTTGTCGGCTATGGCAGCGAAACCGACCACACCGTATTGGAGCTGACCCACAATTGGGATACGGCAGCTTATGACTTAGGCAATGCTTATGGTCATATTGCCATTGAAGTGGACGATGCCGCCGCCGCGTGTGATGCAGTGCGCGCAAAAGGCGGTAAAGTGGTGCGCGAAGCAGGCCCGATGATGCACGGCAGTACAGTGATTGCTTTTGTGGAAGATCCCGACGGTTATAAAATTGAATTTATTCAGAAAAATTCAGGCAGCAGTCACTAAAGCGGTTGCGTTTGTACAACGAAACCTGCGGTCATTTATATTATTGCATGTGCTTAAAAAATGACCGCGCGGTTTTGCCCGATTCCCTTGATTTGCTGCTGTTTCAGGCTGCCTGAAGAATGTTTTGGTGCAATCTGAAACAGCATCGGTGTTTAACACAAGCGTGGAGTCGGGCTTTGACGATTACAACAGGGATTCTGCATAGAGAACGCCGGATAAATCAAAGTCGTCCTCATCTTCCGCGTCCCAGCATCTCATCAGCGTTATATCGATAAAAAACGCCCGAACGACATCGGCTTTTGGGAAACCGAGCATATCTGCAATATACGAAATGGCGCGTTCTACCGCATGTTTTCCGTTTTGATTGTGCTTAATCGCATCGTCATACTCGTTTGCAATAAATCGTCCGAGATCGCAAACGGACGGTCAGATTCTTGCATGAGGATCAACGATTACATATCCGCCGCAGGCGTTTTTCAGCAGATTATCGCCATGCAAATCACCGTGCAGCAGCAATCGCTCCGAATATTTATCGTATAAATATTTGCATTCCTCCTCCATTCGCCGCGATACCCGCCTGAGATCCGGAAATCGGCAGTCTTCAGACTGTATTTCCGCCGCTTGACGAACGGTTGCCAGATACGACAGATACAATGCCGCGTTGTTCGGAACGGTGTGCGCGTGTTTGAATACATCTGCAAACACAGACAGCCGAATGTTTGGCGGTTCAGCTTTGAGCACAGTACCCGGAACAATCTGTTCCAGCAGCAGCGCGCCGTTTTTTTCATCACACTCAAATGCGCGAACATACCCGCAGTTACCGCCGAATTCACGCAACGCGCGGATTTCACCGATATACCATTTGAATTCACCGCCGAAAATTTTCAGAACACAATTGCCGTGCAGTTCAGATCGGCAGATAAACAGACAGTTTACAGAGTAATATTCAATGAATATAAATTGCGACAGCCGCCACTGTTGTGCATATCCGTGCAGACGTACAGGCAGTGCGTCTGCAAATGTCTGCCCGAAATTATCTGTGATGTCCTGCAATTGCTTTGGTGTAAAGTTGTATGTCATCAATATATCCTCGCTCTGTAATAATATTTCAAACTCAGCGAAGAGCAAAATACTTGTGGTATGTTTTACCTGTTGTCAGCGGTTGTTGATTATTAGAAACATCGCTTTGATTGGGATTGCCATGTGATGTCAGTGCATCGCAGTAATTGCTCGGCAATACAGCGATCGCTTTTGTGCTTCTGAAAGCACTGAATATTCAAGAAGGTAGTTATAGAAAAACAAATCACCACAAAGTGAAAGCAAAAAATTGGCTTTGCGGGATTTGGTGGAGCAACAATTTAAAGCCGAGTGTCCCAATTAACTGTGGATAATGGATTTATTTAGATAGCTGAATCATGTTAAAATGAAAGGGCTGTTTCAGTTTATCCGAAACAACCCTTTTATGTTACTTTGAATTTTTTGAAATGTGGCGCGGCGGACGGGGCTCGAACCCGCGACCCCCGGCGTGACAGGCCGGTACTCTAACCAACTGAGCTACCACCGCGCGTTTTTCATTTTCCGGCAATAACGCCAAAAACAAGAAACTTGGTGGGTGATGACGGAGTCGAACCGCCGACATTCTGCTTGTAAGGCAGACGCTCTACCAACTGAGCTAATCACCCGCTAATCGCTTCAGCGAATTTCTGTATTAAACCATAAACCCAAACGTGTGGCAAGTGATTTATGAATTTTTTTTGTGTTTTATCTTAATATGCTTGCTTGGTTAAGCATAAACAACACCATAAATATATGTAAATACAGAGAATATATCCAAGCCTGCCATTTAGTCTTTTTTTCTCGTTTACTCTTCCGTCAGTCTCTTAAAGAAAACTCATCGGCAGCAATTAGCCATTAAACATTTTCACGTGTTCACCGTGTAATAAGCCAATTGCCGCCGCCAATGAATAACAATAAACAGAATTTTTACTTAATGCCGACAATGCCGCTGTTATGTAAACAATTGTTTCAGCAAAAAAATAACTAAGATTAATCCGTATTGTTTACACCCGCCTAGGGTCTGTGGATATTTAAAGCTCAGCGTGAATTGATTTCAGCAGCACATAAATAAATCATAGCCAAAAAAGACGAATCCGTTTTATCAGCTCTCATCGCAATTCGCTTATATTCCTTCAACTTGGTAAAGTAATTTTCAACCAAATGCCGCCATTTATACATCTCTTTATCCAATATTCTTGGATTTTTTCGGTTGGATTTTTTCGGTTGGATTTTTTCGGTTGGATTTTTGTGCGATAACCGCTTTCACGCCACGCCCATCTAATTCCTGAAAAAGCCAATCTGCATCAAAGGCTTTATCTGCTAACAGTGCTTGAATATCCGTATTTTCAATTAGCGCTAGAACGCCGGCTATGTCGTGCTTGTTACCCGGTAATAAAACAAATTTCACCAAATTACCCAAAGCATCAACCAACGCCATAATCTTGGTTGTTACTCCGCCGCGAGAATGACCGATTGCTTGATTACGCGTCCCGCCCACCGCACCTTGTCCGTGACGATGTACTTTCGATATTGTGCCGTCAATGGCGGCATATTCTAAGTCCGGCTTATTACTTAGTATGTTGAAAATATTCTTAAAAATACCTTTTTTAACCAATTGTTGTATCGTCTGTAAACGGTATTCCATTTACCAAACGACTTGGGTAAATCACGCCAAGGACTCCCTGTTCGGGCTATCCAAAGAATTGCTTCAAGAAATAAACGATTATTTTTCCCTATTCGCCCTCTGTCTGTTGCTTTTCCAAGACATAAAGGTTCTATTTTTTTCCATTGGGTATCGGTCAGTTTTAATCTATCCATTTGTTTATTATACATTATATGGGTAAATATCCACAGACCCTAATCTTGATGAAAAATACGACTGAACAAGAAACCTTTGATTTTGAAAGCAGTTGAAAAATAGCCCACAGAATCTGTGGATAAGTTTGTGGATAAGCTGTTGGACGAGGCAAGAAAAGTGAATGAAATCCATGCTGCACACATGATTGATTAAAAAATAATCAATCATATATTTATATAAAAATCATAATGTTATATATAATACGTTGTTTTATTGGCTTAAATAATTTATTTGGTAAGATTGTTTTTGAACGCACAAACACTGTGTATGAATCACAAAAAGTAGGGTATTTTTTAATCCTTATCGGGTGTTGTGTGTTTTTGTTTGGGTGCTTGCGGCACTGTATGGGCTTCTTCCCAGTTTTGGGCGCGGTGCAATACTTCGCTTACCAAGTAATCCAAATCAGGCAAATAGGCTTTGCTACCGACAGAGTTGATGATAACCACGATAAGCAGCGGGTGTTGCTGCGGGTTTTCAGGCAGCCAATAGCCTGCCAAAGCGCGGACATTCGCCAGTGTGCCGGTTTTTAAACGCAAACTGCCGCCGATTTTTTTGAAGCGGTTTTTTAGTGTGCCGTCATAGCCGGCAATGGGCAGGCTGTCGATAAATGCCGATGCGAACGGGGCGTGATAGGCTTTTTCCAGCATATCGCCGATAAACCGTGCGCTGACGCGTTCGCGGCGGGATAAGCCGGAGCCGTTTTCCAATATCAAGGTTTCATCGTCCAATCCTGCGGTAATCAGTGTGCGCCGTGCCGTGATTTTGGCGTTTTGCAGGGTGCTGCCGTTGCTGTTTTGCCCTAAGGTGAGAAACACGGTGCGGGCAATGGTGTTGTTGGAAAACTTGTTCATGTCTGCCAACACTTGCGATAAGGGCTTGGAATCTTGCACTGCCAAGATTCTTGCATTTATCGGGGTACGGCCTTCGGCAAACGTTACCCGATTGCCGCCGTCTGCCAGCCAATAACCGAGGAAGCTTTGACGAGCAAAGGTCTGCGTGTCGAGCATATTGAAAAACATTTTTTTGCCGGAGCAGGAAATCGGTATTTGCCCGCGGACACGCAAGGTATCTTTATCGTATTGTGCACGCACATAATTGGATAAGCGCGAACAAGCGGCAGAGCTGTTTTGCCGTGTAACTTGAATATCGGTGTTGATGTCTGGCAAGGGCGGGTCGGTGATGATTTGCGGGTTGCCGTATTCATCAATAGCCGCTTGCAGCCACGCTACTTTATAAGCCACCAGATGCGGGTCGGGCGGTGTGGTGAACGTTTCGGCGGCATCGGCTTCAAAACCGTCGGCACTGCCGATGCTGTCCCATACGCTACGGTCAAACACCACTTGTCCGTTAATGCGATTGATGCCGTTTAAGCGCAATTGCGCCTGCATGGCTTGTAAACTTTCTTGGTCAAAAACAGGGTCGCCGCTGCCGATCCAATAGAGATTACCCATCAGTGTGCCGTTGATAATGGGTGCATCACTTTTCCAAACCGTGCGCCAGCGGTGGTTTTCACCCAAATGGTTCAAAGCGGCAAAGGTTGTTACCAATTTCATTACCGAAGCGGGATTGACGCTGACATCGGCGCGATGTGCGGTGAGCACTTCGCCTGTTTGCAAATCACGGGTGTAAATAGCGATTTCTTCAGGCAAGATGCGTCCGAAGCTCAAAGCGTGGACAGGCTGAAAGATGCCGAAAGACAAAGATGCCGACAATAAATAAGGGCTTACTTTTTTAATAATATTTTTTAAAAACATGGTGCTACATTTCCAAAGGATCGACATCAATTAACCACCTGCTTTTTTTGTGTTGTTTTTGTGCCGCGGTTAAGCCTTGCTGCCACAGGCTGATTGCGTGGTGCAGATCGCGGCGGTTTTCACTTTCCAGAAAAATTTGCGCCCGTTCCCAGCCCGCCAGACGAGCCATCAGCATGGGAACAGGTCCGAGCTGGCGCACCGTTGTCAAAGCCGCCAATGGTTTTTGTAAGGCTGCCTGAACTTCGCGCAGCAAGGCTTGAGCTTCTGCGGCACTGGGTGCATCGGCACGTATGGCTGCCATGTAGGCAAACGGCGGCAAACCCATTTCCTGCCGCTGCCGCAATTCTTCGTCGGCAAATAAGGCATAATCTTGCGCCTGCAAGGCTTGGAACACGCGGTGCTCCGGCCATTGGCTCTGTACCCACACTTCACCGATGGCATCAGCACGTCCGGCACGCCCTGCCACTTGCATCAATTCGGCAAACAAACGTTCTGATGAACGAAAATCGGCACTGTAAAGACTGCCGTCGGCATTGACCACAATAACCAAATTCAAACGCGCAAAATCATGCCCTTTCGCCAGCATTTGTGTGCCGACCAATACATCAATTTCATTGCGCTCAATACGGGCATACAAATTTGCCCAATCACTTTTACGGGCGGTGCTGTCGCGATCCACGCGTTCGATGCTGGCGGTTGGCAGTAAGGCGCGCAAAGTATCTTCTGCACGCTGCGTGCCTTGTCCCACCGCGCTTAAATCTTGATTGCCGCAATCGGGGCAAATCGATGGAATGGGTTGGCGATGGCCGCAATGGTGGCAGCGCAATTGCCGTGCTTGCTGATGCAATACCAGTTTTGCCGAACAATGAGGACAACCAAATACATAACCGCAATCGCCGCAAAACAACACGGGCGCGAAACCGCGCCGATTCAGATACACCATGCTCATGCCGCCGTCGGCAAAATTATCGCGTAATTTTTGCAAGGCGGGGGCAGAAAAACCGTTATCCAATAATTGGCGGCGGGTATCCAATAAACGTACTTGCGGCGGTTTGGCGGTTTCACGGGCGCGGCGGCTTAAAGTGAACAGCCGATATTGCCCGCGCGATGCCTTGTGCCAACTTTCCAGCGAGGGCGTGGCACTGCCCAGCACAATGGGACACGCCGCTTGTTGCGCACGCCAAATGGCCAAATCCCGCGCATGGTAGCGCAATTCGCTTTCTTGTTTGAACGAGCTGTCGTGCTCTTCGTCCACCACAATTAAGCCAAGGTTTGGCAATGGTGTAAACACAGCCAAACGTGTGCCGATAATCAAAGATGCTTGTTGGCTTTGCGCGCGTAAATAATCATGAGCGCGTTCCCCCGCTGCTGTTTGGCTGTGCAACACCACTGCGGGCGTATTGGGGAAATACCGCTGTAAACGCGTTAATAATTGTGGTGTGAGGTTGATTTCAGGCAGCAAGAACAATACTTGTTTGCCCGAAGTCAAAACAGCAGCCATGATGTCAAAATACACTTCGGTTTTACCGCTGCCGGTGATGCCGTGCAGCAAAAACGATGTAAATCCGCCTAAGGCGGCCTGAACGGCATCTGATGCGGAGCACTGTTCTTCGTTTAAATCATATTCGCTTTGCGGCAGCACATTTTGCGGCGGTGCTTCGGTTTTCAGCCAGCCGTTATCCAACCAAGTATCAATCCATTTTTTTGCTTGGGTATGAATGGATTTTAATTCACTGATTGAGCGCGGTGCGGCAGATAATGCTTGCCACAAAGCGTGTGTTTTTTGATGCCGCATGGGCGGCGGTGTTTGTGTCAAACCAAGTTCGGATAAAACGTAATAAAGCGGCAACGGCGGCAAAACAGCTGCTTTTGGGGTGCGCAAAACCTGCGGCAGTGCCGCAAATACTGCTTGTCCCAAAGGATAATGGTAGTAACGGGCAGTGAAATCCAAAAACAAACGCCAATCGCGGTCAAAAGGCATTTCGTTGGTGAACACCGTTTCAATCGGCAGAATTTTATTGGCATCAATATCGGCTTCATCGGTACAACGCCACACAATACCGACTGCCAATTTGCCGCGAAAACGCACTGCTACCCGTGTTCCCTCCGCCAAACGGACAGGGTGTGTGTAGGTGAATAAATGCGGCAGCGGTACATTCAATGCCAAATGGTGGTAAATGGTCATGGGTTGAACCAAAAAAGGTTTTTTGAGTGCTTTGTGGCAGTGTCAATTAAAAAGCATTCCGTTTACGCAGACAGCGCATCGGGCGCACTTGGCGGTAAACCGTGAGTTGTGCCATTCACATGAGCGGCTACTTTATTTTTCAGGCAGCTGTTTTGCAAAACACCAAATAATACCATTTGATTTGAATAAAACAGGTAAGTTTGTGAGAAAATGCCACAATGTACTGCCGGATATTTTAACCATAACAATTTGTATTTGATAAATATTATGATGCGAACCTTACTGATTATTTTAACTTTGTGTATTGGCTGGCTGCTGTTTGGTGAATCACCTGCCGTGAAAAAATTAACCGACAAACTGCCGTTTGGTCATTGCAGCCGCCCTTTGGTTTTTCATTTGGGTGGCCTTGATTCACGTTTTGAGCTGGATGCGGGTCATGCCGAAGCAATCTTGCAGGAAGCCGCGGAAAAGTGGAATAGGGCGGCGGGTAAGGAAATATTGAAATTTGATGCGGCAAAAGGATTTCCGGTTAATTTCGTTTTTGATCAGCGTCAGCAAAGCATGATGGCACTGAAACGCAGTGTGGCAAACCTCAATGAGATGCGTTTGCAGCTGGAGTTTAAAAAACAAGTGTTGCAGCAAGAAATTGATGTTTATGAAGAGCGGCGCAATGATTATCAGCAAGAAGTTACTGATTTTAATAGTCAAGTTTCGGCATTTAACCGTGCTTATCAGCACGATGACGCAGAAGCGGGGCGTTTGCGCTATCAGGCAGACAGCTTGAAAATCAAGCAAGCAAATCTAAATGATCAGCACAGCCAATTGGATACGCAAAAATTCCAACTTCAAATGGACGCAGATACATTCAACCAAATGGTGCAGCAGCACAACCAGCAATATGGCGGTGAGCAGGAATTTACTCAGCGCGGCGTATATAAACAAAACGGCAGCGATAAACGCGTTGAAATTTACCAATTCAATGACGACAACGATTTATTGCTGGTTGCCGTTCACGAACTGGGACACGCCTTGGGTCTTGAGCATTTACCGGCCGAGCACAATATTATGAGTGCCAGCCACAATTACAGTGTTGAAGAAAACAGCACCGAGCCGCAATTAACAGCCGATGACGTTGCCGCCGTGAAAGCGGTTTGCCGTTTGTGATTCGATTTTCAAGACAACACGGGTTTCAGGCAGCCTGACAATCAATGCACATTCGCGTAAAATGATGCCGTTTTGCCGCAAATACAGACGTTGTTTGCGGCTGTATTTCTTTTATTGACAGAAAAATAATGAATTACCCCACTTTGTACGACGTAATTGTTGTCGGCGGCGGACACGCCGGTACTGAAGCGGCTTTGGCGGCAGCACGCATGGGCGCGAAAACACTGCTGCTCACCCACAACATTGAAACACTGGGTCAAATGTCATGCAACCCGTCCATTGGTGGCATCGGCAAAGGGCATTTGGTGCGCGAAACCGATGCCTTGGGCGGTGCGATGGCATTGGCGGCGGATTATGCGGGAATTCAGTTTCGCCGTTTAAATGCTTCTAAAGGCGCGGCGGTGCGTGCCACACGCGCCCAAGCCGACCGTCTGTTGTATAAAACCGCCATTCGCCAAATGCTGGAAAATCAGGAAAATTTGGATTTGTTTCAGCAGCAAGTGGAAGACATTGTGGTTTCAGGTAGCCGAGTGTGCGGTGTAAAGACGGCAATGGGCGTTACTTTTCGCGCGCGCGCGGTGGTGCTGACTGCGGGCACATTCTTGGCAGGCAAAATCCACATCGGTATGGAAAATTATGCGGGCGGACGGGCGGGCGACCCTGCGGCGCAAAGATTATCAGGCTGCCTGAAAGAATTAAACTTGCCGCAGGCGCGTTTAAAAACGGGAACGCCGCCGCGCATTGACGGGCGCAGCATTGATTTTACCCGTTTACAGGAACAACCCGGCGACACGCCAACGCCGGTGTTTTCTGTGCGCGGCAGTCAAGCCATACACCCGCGCCAGATTTCTTGCTGGATCACCCACACCAATGAACACACGCACGATATTATCCGCGCCGGTTTTGACCGCAGCCCGCTGTTTACCGGAAAAATCGAAGGCGTCGGTCCGCGTTATTGCCCGTCGATTGAAGACAAAGTCAATCGCTTTGCCGACAAAGACAGCCACCAGATTTTTCTGGAACCGGAGGGTTTGACCACCCATGAATATTATCCCAACGGTATTTCCACGAGTTTACCGTTTGATGTTCAATTGGATTTGGTGCATTCCATGCACGGTTTGGAGAACGCCCATATTTTGCGTCCGGGCTATGCCATTGAATATGACTATTTTGATCCGCGCAACTTAAAAGCCAGTTTAGAAACCAAAACCATCAGCGGTTTGTTTTTTGCAGGACAAATTAACGGCACAACGGGTTATGAAGAAGCGGCGGCACAAGGCTTATTGGCTGGTGCGAATGCGGTGCAATATGTACGCGAACAAGAGCCGCTGATTTTACGCCGCGAGCAAGCCTATCTGGGCGTATTGGTTGATGATTTAATTACCAAAGGTGTGAACGAACCTTATCGCATGTTCACCAGCCGCGCCGAATATCGCTTGCAATTGCGTGAAGACAACGCCGACATGCGTTTAACCGAATTGGGTTATCGCTTGGGTTTGGTGAGCGAAGCGCAATGGCGGCTGTTTGAACAAAAGCGCGAAACGGTGGAACAAGAAATTCAACGCTTGCGCAATACTTGGTTCACGCCGCAAAACTTGGCAGAAAGCGAACAAATTCGCGTGTTGGGGCAAAAATTGACTAAAGAAGCCAGTCTGCATGATTTACTGCGCCGCCCCAACGTCAATTATGTTGGTTTAATGACTTTACCCAATGCCCAAACGGCTGAATTGGACGAAGAAGTTGCAGAACAGGTAGAAATTCAAGTTAAATATCAAGGTTATATTGAGCGGCAAAACGAAGAAATTAACCGCCGTGCCGATTTAGAACACCTTCGGCTGCCTGAAAACATGGATTACGCTCAAGTTAAGGGCTTATCGGCAGAAGTACAGCAAAAACTCAATCAACACCGCCCCGAAACTGTAGGACAAGCCGCCAGAATTTCTGGCATTACCCCTGCGGCGGTGGCGTTGCTGATGGTGCATGTGAAGCGAGGATTTGGCGGTATAAAATGAACAATAAGATACAAGGAACAACATCGTTCTCTTATTCAAAAATAGAGCGGCGGCTAAAAAATATATTGTTATTTGCCTGCTATGCGACATCATTTTGGTGGTGTATTGATAATGGGGGAGGTGTGATTTTTAGCTTACTTGTGTCAATTGTTCATGCCATGATACTGATTTTTCCTGCTGTTCCTTATTCGATGGTTGGTGTTCGCGCGGCGGCAATGTCAGGTGTATTGCTGGTGTCATTGGCAGGTATTTTTTTTCTTTTTTGGAATGCCGATGAAGAAACTTATAAGTGGTTTCTAATCTGGTTTTATGGTTTGTCACTGCTGCCGGTAGCAATAATCAATTTTTGTGGTGCATTTGTGCTGAAAAACAGTGTATTTAATCAAGCAGAGACCCCCGCAATACAAATAACTGCGATTACCGCTGTGCTTACGGTGCTTGTTCTGCTTTCAGTCCTCCTCTATTTGCATAATTTAGGCTGATGAATAAGTTTCTTTGTTGTTGATAATCATGGAGGTAAATATGCCTGCGGTTAAGATAAAAGAAGAAATAAGTAACAAAGATTATTCAAAAGCGGAAAAACGTTGCGCCATTACCTTGATACTTATTTGTTTTATTCTGGTGCTGATATATCCATTAATTGCCGCTATTGTTAGTGAAGATTATATTTTGGATAGTAATTATTCGGTATATTTGTCTGCGGCTATGTGGGAGGTTTTATTTATCCTGCTGCCTGTTGTACCCATGATTATTCTTCGACCGGTAGCGGTGTCTGCTGAGGCTATTGTTTCTATTGGTTGGTTTTCTTTGTGGCACTGGTATTTAATCGTTACGCCAAATGATGGATCTGGTTTTATGATGCTACTGTTTGATATCATCCCTGCTGTGCTGTCCGCTGTATTAAATTTAATTTTTTCGATTGTGGTTTATCGGCAGTTGTTTAGAAATGAATTCAATCGATCCTCTGCTGCCATTGCGGCGGCGATATATGCCGTTTGGTCGGTATTGTCGTTTGCTGTGTCATACTTATTGGTACAAGTTGTCCTTTTGGTGGTGGATCGGTTTTTCTGATTTTGTATCCCTGTTGTATTGTCCGCTGTATTGAATTTAATTTTTTCGATTGTGGTTTATTGGCTGTCATTAAGGAGTGAATTTAATCAGTTCTCTGCTGCCATTACGGCGGCGATATCATATGTTGTTTGGGCAGTATTGTCGTTTACTGTGTCGTATTCATTGGTGCAGTTTATCCTTAGAAGTTTAAGGGTAAATTAAAAATATAAATAAAAAGTTGGTGTTGTTGTACAATTTCCCAGTCGCTGCTGCTTATATGCTTGTAAGCATGGAGGTGAATATGTCTGTGGTTAAGATAAAAGAAGAAACAAGTAATATTGTTTATTCAAAAGCGGAAAAGCGTTGTGCCATTGCTTTAGTGCTTATTTGTTTTATTCTGATACTGGAGTTTCCATTAATTGTCGCTGTTATCAGTGGTAAAGGTTATTTGTTAGAAGATAGTTATTCTTTCTCTCTGGGCGGTCTGCGTTATGCACCATTTATTTTTCTGCCAGCTGTGCCAATGCTGATTCTTCGGCCGGCAGCGGTATCTGCCGGAGTAGTTCTTTCCGTTTGTTGGCTTTTTTTATGGGGGTTTTTTCTATTTGTTAGACCAATCGGCGAAAGGGCTGATTTTCTGATTATATTATTTTATATCATTACAACGGTGTTATCAGCTTTATTGAATTTAATTTTTTCGATAATATCTCGTTTGTCATTGAACAAAGAGGCTAAATACAATCAATCTCCTATTTCTGCTATTTTGGCAACAACAGGGTATGCGGTATGGATGGTATTTTCATTTTGGGTATCGTATTTGTTGATTTCGGTAATACTGGAGACTTATCATATTTATTCATTTCAGTAATACTATGAATACTTTGATAATAGTAGAATTATCTTTTAAAAATTTAAATAATTAAAATATAAATAAAAACTGGAGTTTTTATGCAATTTTCCTATCACTGGCTGAACACTTGGGTAAACCCAAATCTTTCTGCCGACGAATTAGCACATCTGCTTACCATGGCGGGTTTGGAAGTAGAAGAAACCGCTCCTGCCGCACCCGAGTTTTCGGGTGTGGTGGTGGCGGAGGTGAAATCCGTTGCCAAACACCCTGATGCCGACCGCTTGAACATCACCCAAGTTGATGCCGGTACGGGTGAGTTGATTCAGATTGTGTGCGGCGCGCCCAATGTGGCGGCGGGCGTGAAAGTGCCGTGTGCTTTGCCGAGTGCGGTGTTGCCGGGTAACTTTAAAATCAAGCCCACCAAGATGCGCGGACAAGTGTCAAACGGCATGTTGTGTTCTGCCAAAGAACTTGGGCTGCCTGAAAACGAAGACGGTTTGCTGTTATTGCCGTCTGATGCGCCGATTGGGCAGAATATCCGTGATTATTTGGATTTGGACGACACCCTGTTTACGCTGAAAATCACCCCAAATCGTGCCGATTGTTTGAGTATCAAAGGCATTGCCCGCGAAGTGGGTGCGCTGACGCAGCAAGCGGTAACGCCTGTTGTGATGACAGCGGCAGCGGCGGATATTAACGACACGCAAGCCATTCGTATTGATGCACCCGCCGATTGCGGCCGTTTTCTGATCCGTGTGATTAAAGGTGTGAACGCACGGGCGCAAACGCCGCTGTGGCTGCGTCAACGGCTGGCGGGCAGCGGTGTGCGCAGCATCAGTGCATTGGTGGACATCGGCAATTATGTGATGTTGGAATTGGGTCAGCCGATGCACGTATTTGATGCAGACAAACTTTCAGGCAGCCTGATTGTGCGCCGTGCGGAAAACGGCGAAACGCTGGTGTGTTTAAATGATAAAACCGTTATTTTACAAGACAATACTTTGGTGGTTGCCGATGAAGCGCAAGTCTTGAGTATGGCGGGTTTAATGGGCGGCGCGGCAAGCGCGGTCAATGAAGATACCGAAAACGTGGTTTTGGAATGTGCGTGGTTTGTGCCCGACATTATTGCGGGCAAATCGCGTCAATACGGTTTTGGTTCAGATTCCTCATTTCGTTATGAGCGCGGTGTGGACAGCACATTACAGCGCGAAGCCATTGAACGGGCAACGGCTTTGATTGTTGATGTTTGCGGCGGTAAAGTCGGTGAAATCAGTGAGGCATTGGGTGAATTGCCTGCTGCGCGTCAGGTATCGGTGCGCTTATCACGCGCTGAAAAAATATTGGGCGTATCCCTTAAAGCAGAGCAAGTTGAAGCCATTTTGCGTCATTTGGGTTTACAGCCGAAAGCAGCGGCAGACGGCTTTGTGGTTACCGCGCCGGGTTTTCGTTTTGACATCGCCGTTGAAGAAGATTTAATCGAAGAAATCGGCAGAGTATATGGTTACGAAAATATTCCCGATGATTACACTGCCGGGCAATTGTCAATGATTGGGCTGCCTGAAACCCAAAAACCGCGGGCTGCCGTTTATCAGCAGCTGGCGCAGCGCGGCTATCAAGAAGTGGTGAATTACGCCTTTGTTGATGAGACGTGGGAGCGGGATTTTGCTGCCAATGCCGATCCGATTCGCTTGCAAAACCCGATTGCGAGTCAAATGAGTGTGATGCGTTCTACATTAATCGGCGGCTTAATCCAAACCCTGCAATACAATCTCAACCGAAAACACAGCCGTGTCCGCGTGTTTGAAATTGCCCGCGTATTTCGTAAACAAGCGGGTGGTGAATATGTGCAAACCGAAAAAGCGGCAGGCTTGGCATATGGTTTGGCGTTGCCTGAGCAATGGGCGGAAAAAAGCCGCAATATTGATTTTTACGATGTGAAAGCCGATGTGGCTGCCTTACTTAATCATGCCGCAGTCGTTTGCCGTCCGATACAGCACCCTGCCTTACACCCGGGGCGCGCCGCTGAGCTGTTGGTGAACAATCAAGTGGTTGGTGTGCTGGGCGAATTACACCCGCAATGGTTGCAGCAATACGATTTGCCGCAAGCGCCGATTGTGTTTGAAATTGATTTAAATGCGGTGCTGCAAAGCGCACCGGTGCATTGTCAAACCGTATCCAAATTCCAGCCGGTACGCCGTGATTTGGCGTTTGTGCTGCCTGAAAATATACCCGCAGGGCAACTACTGGCTGCTTTGCGCGGTGCGGCAGATAAGCGTGTTCGCTGTATTGATGTTTTTGACGTATATCGCGGTGCAGGCATTGAAGAAGGCATGAAAAGCATGGCAGTGAGCGTGATTGTGCAAGACGATGAAACCACGCTGACCGATGAATCGGTTGATGCTTTTGTGCAGCAATTGATTCAGGCAGCCCAAAACACGGGTGCAAAATTGCGCTCATGATTTCCGTTTTGTTTTATGCGGCTTCGGCTTAAAATAAACGCGATTATTTATCTGCTTGTTTATTTTAAACGGTATGGGTAAATATTTGTGTGCGGTTTTTTCAAAAATTAAGACGAGTGAGTATAAATACTGAGTGAAATTAAAGAGATTCTTTATAACGAGTAAAAAGCGGCAATCCGGCTGTTACTGTGCTGAGCAGTTTTTATCCGGATTGCTTCGCTGATTCTTACAATGAGGGCAATGGTGTTATTATTTGAATTGCTCGTTGTTTGACCATCTTTTCAATTACCTATTGACGCAACAGTTTTGGTAAATCTGCTTCATAATGGGTTTTTAGTATTTCAATATTCTCTTGTATGTTTTTGTTGTGTTCATCTTTATCAAACTGCATGAAATAAGAATCGATTGATGCCCAATTGATTTTTGTCATATCCAGATACACACTGAGGTATTCGCGTGCGTCTTCATCACCTTGTTTGGCATTTTCCAGTAATTCTTCCATGTCCCATGTACCGCCGCAATCTTCGATAATACCCCAACCTTTGCCTTCTGACACCATCGGAAAATCCTGCAGCGCGGCTTCACGCTCTTCTGCACTTTCCAATTTCAGCAATACTTGCCAATCATCGCCGAAATCGTAGCAAAAGGTCAGTTGCCAATTGTCGGCACGTTCGATTTCGCGCAGCGTAATTTGGTCAGCACGGAAGTATTCTTCATTATCAAAAATATCTTCATCAGGGTCATAAGGCAATTGGTAACGCGGTGGGTTGGCTGATTCCTGTAAAATTTCATTAACCGAAAATAAGTGTGAGCCGTTCATATTGAATAAGCTCATTAAGGTATAAGCCAGCTCTGCCACGGTTTTGCCACTGTCAATTTCAAAACGCCGCCACGTTGGCGAGCAATAATCAAGTAATTGAGCATGAAAGCGATAAACACGAATAGTATCCATATTTTTGTCTCCACTTGAAAATTATATTGTTTGATTATAACGCGGTTACGATTGATTATGCTACAGTACAGGAACGCCGTGTTTTTGGTTTCGGCATGATTGCCGCGCCCTTGCAATGGAGGTGATTTGATGCATAAACCCATTGTGTTAGAACAAATTGGTTTGCATTACCCCAATAAAATTTGTTTTGAAGATTTCAGCACCACCATTCGCAATGGAATGCGTATTGCCGTTATCGGAGACAATGGCGCGGGTAAATCATCGCTTTTGCGCATCATTCAAGGCGATATTGAGCCAAGCGAGGGCGAGGTTCACCGAAGCGGCGAAGTGGTTTTCGGACGAGTGCCGCAGTTGATAAGCGAATATGCACAAATCAGCGGTGCAGAGCGGTTTCATCGGGTGTTCAGCGCGGCATTGGCGGCAGAGCCCGATATTTTGCTGCTGGACGAACCCACCAATCATTTGGATCGAAAAAACCGCCAATCGCTGATGAGAATGTTAAACGGCTATATTGGTACGCTGATTGTGGTTTCGCACGATGAAGAACTGCTGCGTACATGTGTGGATACACTGTGGCACATTGACAACGGTACAGTCCGTGTTTTTCACGGGCAATACGATGACTACCAAAACACACTGAGTCAGGAACATGTCGCAATCAGGCGTGAATTGGGCAGTCTGCGCCGAGAAAAACAAGCGGCGCATCAGGCGTTGATGAAAGAGCAAGAACGGGCGGCAAAAAGTAAAAAACACGGTGAAAAAATGGTGGCAAACAAGCGGTGGCTGCCGGCTGTGGGTGATTTAAAGCAAAATGCTGCCGAAAAAGCGGGCGGTAAAAACAACAATCAATTGAATGATAAAAGGCATGCCCTAAACGAGCGGTTATCCGCTGTGCGGCTGCCTGAAACCGTAACACCCAAATTTTCACTCACGGCAAAAGAGATTGGCAGCAAAATGCTGGTGTCGGTGATTGACGGCAGCGTTGCCCGTGAGGATCGGCTGATTTTGCAAAACATCAATCTGTCTTTATCCGGCGGGGAACGGCTGGGCATCGGCGGCAGCAATGGTTCGGGCAAAAGCACATTATTCCAAGCCTTATTAAACAGCCCTGACATGACACGAGGCGGCGTATGGCACACACCGAGCAACAATGATGTGGGTTATCTGGACCAGCATTACCGAGATTTAGACGACAATAAAACCGTATTGGAAACCATCAGCGAAGTGCTTCCTCAATACAGTCATCAAGAAATCCGATTATTTTTGAATGATTTTTTATTCCGCCGTAACGAAGAAGTGCAGCGGAAAAATCAATATTTATCCGGCGGCGAACGGGCGCGGCTGTCGTTGGCTTTGTTGGCGGCAAAAACACCGAAATTGTTGTTATTGGATGAAATCAGCAATAATCTTGATTTGACAACACAAAATCATGTGATTCAAGTATTAAATGCCTATCCGGGCGCGATGCTGGTGATTTCCCACAATGCCGATTTTTTAAAGGCAATCGGCATTAGCCAATGCGTGGATTTAGATGCACATCAAGCACACCTTAAAAGGCAGTAAACTGCAATATAGAGATTGAGAATTTTGATTGGTGCAATTGGCGGGCGCAGATTATGAATACTTGCAGAAAATCAATGCAGATTGATGTCAGCGCGGCGCAAATTCGGCACAGGTGAGATATCGTCAATATTGTATGGGCAAAAAAATAAGCCAACCAAATGATTGACTTAATTTTTATTTTGGTGCCGGCACCAAGAGTCGAACTCGGGACCTTCTGATTACAAGTCAGCTGCTCTACCAACTGAGCTATACCGGCTCAAATTTTAAATATTGAGCAATGCGTTCATTACTCAATTGGGTGTAAATGGTGGCCAGAGGCGGGATCGAACCGCCGACACACGGATTTTCAGTCCGTTGCTCTACCGACTGAGCTATCTGGCCGAATTAAGTTCGCTATTAAAACAAAAAAATAATCTTTTGGCAAGGGTTTCAGAATATTTTTTTTGCTTTATTGGTGGCAAAGACTGTTTTGAAACACTTTCAGGCAGCTTTTGTCATTAGTCTGCTGCGTGCCACGGTTTGGCGGCATTGTTGGGTGAAGACGGTTTTTCGCCGCCCCACAGTGCCTCAATGTCGTAATAATCGCGTACTGCGGGCTGCATTACGTGAATCACAACATCGCCCGCGTCCACCAACGCCCATTCTCCGCTTTCCAGCCCTTCGGTACTGAGAATGTCAAAACCGGCGGCTTTTAAATCCACCGCCACATTATTGACCAATGCTTTCACTTGGCGTGTGCTGTCGCCGCTGGCAATAATCATGCGTGAAAATAATGGTGTGTGTTTCGCCGTATCCAATACCAAAATGTCTTTGGCTTTGATGTCTTCTAAAGCGGCAACGGCAATGGCTACCATTTGCGCTAAGTTTGTTTCAGCAGTTTGTTGAGTCATGTATTTAAATCCTTATGGAAATATATTAAATGAATGGTTTAATAAAAAGAATGCTCACCTTCAGGGCGCGTTTTAAAACGCTTATGCAGCCAATAATACTGTGCCGGCATTTCACGAATTCGAGCTTCAATGAAGTCGTTCATGCGCTGTGTATCGGCGGCGGCATCTTTACTCGGAAACGCGTCCCAAGGCGGGTAAAAGCGCAGTGTTACCAAGCCGTCTGCATGACGCATGGGAATGGCAGGGATAATTTTTGCGCCGGTTAGGGCGGCAATGCGGCTTAAACCGGTAATGGTGGCGGTGGGAATGCCGAAAAAATGAACAAATATTGATTCTTTGCGCCCAAAATCTTGGTCGGGCAGGTATAAAAATGGTGCAGCCGACGCTTTGATTTGCTTGATAATGGCACGCAAACCGTCGTTTCGCCCCAGTAAAAACACATTATGATAACGATGCCGCCCTTTTAAAATTTGTGCGTCTAAGGTTGGATTCTTTTGGTGCGAATACATACTGATGAGCGGCACGTCTTGATTTAAGGCATATACCGCCGCTTCAAACGCGGTAAAGTGCGGATACAGTAAAATCACTTTTTCGCCGTTGTTTAAAGCATCGTCCAAATGGTGTTTGTCTTGATAGCGCACCATTTTTTTTAAACGTGTGGCACTGCCGTACCAATAGACACCATATTCCAATACCAACATTGCCATGTGGATAAAATGCTGTTTCAGCAAATTGCGGCGTTGTTTTTCTGTCCATTCGGGGAAACACAATCCGAGATTAGTCAAGCCGATTTTGCGGCGCGGGGTTACGGCATAATAAGCAAGCCGCCCCAATCCTTGTGCCAATAGGTGAATCAGGCGCAAGGGCAGGAAGTGCAAACAGTACAAAAAGAAAAAAGCCAATTTTGTCATACAAATAGCCCAACAATTTTTCAGGCAGCCTGTTGTTGGTAAACAGGCTGCCTGAAAATAAAAAATTACCGTGAAAACGGGCGACTATTGTACACGACACCCGCTGTATGTGGGGCTTCTGATTTTTTTATGGTTGTTTCTATTATTATTACATTGATTTTAAATGATTTAATTCCTTGTCTGGGAAGGTTGGTGTGGGTAAAATGGACAGGTGCGGGCAATGCGGCTGCTTTGTTCTGATTCCGATATTTCACTGCTCGGCGGGAAAATGGCAGGCTGAATGAAATGAAAGAGATATTGCCATGAAAATTTATGAAATGTGGATTGGGAAAAAGGAAAACCAAAAAATTAATCCTATTGTGTTTGTCATGCGCTTTGTGTGTTTTCTTATCTGTTTGCTTATTGCTTGGGCGGTACCGTTGGTTATTGTTTGGGTGGTGGTGTCCCATTTAATATCTAAATTATTAAATTAATTTTATATTGCCAATTTAATTATTGCCAATTTAATTTCAAAATCATTAAACCTGTCCTTTGGGACAGGTTTTTTTATGGTTGGATGTTATGGCAAATGCGGCTTCTTTAAGTGTGTCGTTGGGTATGCGCTCTGCTGAATCAGGCTTCTGCGCAGTTTTCGCTGAAGCTGAACGGCTGCTATAAACGTGTTGGTAACAGCCTTATCGGCACGGGTGATAAAAAAATCCAAGGCATGGTGCAAAGCTCGAAGCGGCTGGGCGAGGCTGAAAAAAAATTAAAACAAGAGTGAAAA
Organism: Stenoxybacter acetivorans DSM 19021; assembly: GCF_000745895.1. GTDB lineage: Bacteria > Pseudomonadota > Gammaproteobacteria > Burkholderiales > Neisseriaceae > Stenoxybacter > Stenoxybacter acetivorans. The sequence continues at coordinate 56,783 of NZ_JQKE01000012.1, forward strand.
ACAGTGGGGTTCATCTTTACTGATTTTGCCGAAAAAAATAAATAAACCCATTACCTCAGCTGCAACCGAAATATCGTCACTTCGGTAATTTTTGTTAGAATAAGGCGGGATTAAACATAAGAACCTATGTTCAATAATATTTAAGAACCAATATTCAAAAAATTCTTAATAAAATCATATGGCGTATAATTAGCAGATAAACCAAGATAGTAGGTAATCCTTTATGTACCCGAGTGATTTGACAGATAGCCAATGGGCGATGATTGAGTCGTTTTTTGACATCATATGATTTTATTAAGAATTTTTTTGAACATGGGTTCTAAATTTGCAGTTGAGCATTTTATTTTTAAGTAAGAAAGAAAAAACAGCATGGCTGATTTGTCAGAACAAAAAGAACAATTATTGGCGCAAACCGAAGAGCATGTCAGTTCGTTTTTTGGTGATTTATTTGCGCGGCAACAATTGTTTTCTCATCTGCTGGAGCGCAATTTTCACAGCGTGAGCGGCTGGATTGAATTGGCGGTGTGCGCGGCGGTGTTGGTGTTGTCTTTTTATGCAGGCAAGCTTGTTATCCGCCGCTGGCTGTCTGCAAATAAAGAGTCCGTACGCTGGCCGTTTGTGTATCATTTGGCGCGCCTTTTGGTGTGGCCGGTGTTGTTGCTTGTTGGTGCGGTATTGTCCATTTATTTGTGGCGATTTACAGGGCATTTGGCTGCTTGGCTGCTGCTGTTGGCAATGGCGGCGCGTTGGATGATTTTTTTGCGCATCGCCGTGGCAATATTGCGTGAAGTATTTCCGGGTACATGGTTTAGCAGTGGTGTTGAGCGCGGATTATCCGGTGTGTTGTGGGTGGTTTTTGTGCTGTGGCTGGCAGGGGTGAGCGACAACATCATTCAAATACTGAAAAACACCACCATACCTTTGGGTTCAGAACCACTGAGTTTGTGGATGCTGATTACCGGTGTTATTTCAGTGTGTTTGGTGGTGATGGCGGCTCTGTGGCTGGCGCGGCTGATTGAAAAAAAATTGATGCAAACCACCCATTTGGATTTGAATTTGCGCTTGGTGTTGTCAAAAATTGTTAAAAGCGGGTTTGTGGCATTGGCTGTGGTGATTGCGTTGCCGATGGTGGGCATCAATTTAACTGTGCTGTCGGTGGTCGGTGGTGCATTAGGCGTGGGCGTGGGCTTTGGGTTACAAAAAATTGCCAGCACTTATATTTCCGGTTTTATTATTTTGGCAGATCATTCCATTCGTTTGGGCGACCGCTTAACCGTGAATAATTTTACCGGCTATGTTACCAAAATCACCTCGCGCTTTGTGGTGCTGCGCAACACCGCCAGCGGCACAGAAGCCTTAGTGCCGAATGATAATTTTATTTCGTCCACCGTTATCAATGAGTCATATACCAGCCAATCGCTGCAAAGCAGCGTTACTGTTCAGGTAGCCTATCAAACCGATTTGCCGCTGGCGATGAAGATTATGGAAGCGGCGGCGGCAAAGCAGGTGCGCGTGGCAAAGAATCCCGCGCCGGTGTGTTTTGTTACTGAATTTGCGGATTCGGGCATCAATCTGTATCTGAGTTTCTGGATAGACGACCCTGAGAATGGTTTTACCGGTCCGAAGTCGGGCATGCTGTTGGATATTTGGCGTGAATTTAACGCCAACGGTATTCAGTTCCCTTTTCCGCAGCGTGAAATCCGAATTTTAAACGATGAACAAAGTCCACTGTTTGCTCAGGTGGCAGTAAATAAATCCGAAAACGGGCAAGCTTAAAAAGTCATTCGGCAGTCTAATTAAACGACTTGGATTGTCCGAAGTTGCTGCGCGTGCGTGTGTTGTTGCTGATGACAAAAGGCTGCCTGAAAAATTTTCTTGTTTGCTTGCGGATTGCCGCAGCTTATCCGCACATAAATTTGTTTATGCAATAACGCAACAACCAGTGAGGATTAACAGCTCATTACCTTGACTAAGTTATTGCAAAACCGTTAAAATTCACCGATTAACTTGCCGACACAGCGTCGGTTTGTTTATTTTGTATTATCTCAACAGGAAAAGAGAAAAATGCCAACCATTAATCAATTGGTGCGGAAAGGGCGTACAGCTCCGGTTTACGTCAATAAAGTACCTGCTTTAGAGGCTTGTCCTCAAAAACGCGGCGTATGCACCCGTGTTTACACCACCACCCCGAAAAAACCAAATTCCGCTTTGCGTAAAGTATGTAAAGTGCGCTTAACCAATGGTTATGAAGTGATTTCATACATCGGCGGTGAAGGGCACAACTTGCAAGAACACAGCGTGGTATTGATTCGCGGCGGTCGTGTAAAAGACTTGCCGGGTGTGCGTTACCACACTGTACGCGGTTCTTTGGATACCGCCGGTGTGAAAGACCGCAAACAATCCCGTTCTAAATACGGTGCGAAACGTCCCAAATAATTTGTTTATCATGTTTCTGTCGGCGGCGGCAACAATGCCCTGTCGAGTAAGTGAATATTTTGATAAATATTCAAGGGCAAAAGCCCAACTGAATCATTAAAGGAATCGAAATGCCAAGACGCAGAGAAGTCCCCAAACGCGAAGTATTGCCTGATCCGAAATTCGGCAGCACTGATTTATCCAAATTCATGAACGTGCTGATGATTGACGGTAAAAAATCTGTTGCCGAGCGCATTGTTTATGGTGCACTGGCGCAAATTGAGAAAAAAACCGGCAAAGCCGCCATTGAAGTATTTAACGAAGCCATTGCCAACGCCAAACCGGTTGTGGAAGTAAAAAGCCGCCGCGTGGGCGGTGCTAACTACCAAGTTCCTGTTGAGGTACGTCCTTCACGCCGCATGGCATTGGCAATGCGCTGGGTGCGTGATGCAGCCCGCAAACGCGGCGAAAAATCCATGGACTTGCGTTTGGCAGGCGAATTGATTGACGCAGCCGAAGGCCGCGGCGGTGCATTGAAAAAACGCGAAGAAGTGCATCGTATGGCAGAAGCCAACAAAGCCTTCTCGCACTTCCGTTTCTAATTGTGAAAGGCGACTGTTGTGGCCCGTAAAACCCCTATCGAACAATATCGCAATATCGGTATTTCTGCCCATATTGATGCCGGCAAAACCACTACGTCTGAACGCATTTTGTTTTACACAGGCATGACCCACAAACTGGGTGAAGTGCATGACGGCGCAGCAACCACCGACTGGATGGAACAAGAACAAGAGCGTGGTATCACCATTACCTCCGCTGCGGTTACTACCTTCTGGAAAGGCATGGGCGGTCAGTTTAAAGAACACCGTTTCAACATCATTGACACCCCGGGACACGTGGATTTCACCATTGAGGTGGAACGCTCCATGCGTGTATTGGACGGCGGCGTTATGGTTTACTGCGCGGTGGGCGGCGTACAGCCGCAGTCTGAAACCGTGTGGCGTCAAGCCAATAAATACAAAGTGCCTCGTTTGGCGTTTGTGAATAAAATGGACCGTCAAGGCGCGAATTTTTTCCGCGTGGTTGAACAAATGAAAACCCGCTTGCGCGCCAATCCGGTGCCGGTGGTGATTCCGATTGGTGCGGAAGAACATTTCCAAGGCGTGGTGGATTTGCTGAAAATGCAAGCCATTATTTGGAATGAAGAAACCCAAGGTTTGACTTTTGAATACCAAGACATTCCGGCTGATTTGCAAGATTTGGCAGAAGAATGGCGCGAAAAAATGGTGGAAGCTGCCGCAGAAGCCAATGAAGAATTGATGGAAAAATACTTGGGCGGCGAAGCACTTTCTGAAGAAGAAATTGTGGCTGCTTTGCGCCAGCGTACCCTTGCCAACGAAATTCAACCGGTTCTGTGCGGTTCTGCCTTTAAAAACAAAGGTGTACAACGCATGTTGGACGCGGTTGTTGAATACTTGCCAAGCCCTGTGGATATTCCGCCGGTAGCCGGTGAAAACGACAAAGGCCAAACCGAAAGCCGCGAAGCCAGCGATGACGCGAAATTCTCCGCCTTGGCGTTTAAATTGATGAACGACAAATACGTGGGTCAATTAACCTTTATCCGCGTTTATTCCGGCGTATTGAAATCCGGCGACAGCGTGGTCAATTCGGTAAAAGGCACACGTGAACGCATTGGCCGCTTGGTGCAAATGAAAGCCAACGACCGTGATGAAATCGATGAAGTACGCGCCGGCGACATTGCCGCCGTTATCGGTTTGAAAGACGTTACCACCGGCGAAACCTTAAGTGCGGAAAATGCACCGATTATTCTGGAACGCATGGAATTTCCCGAACCCGTGATTCACGTTGCGGTTGAACCGAAAACCAAAGCCGACCAAGAAAAAATGGGCATTGCCTTAAACCGCTTGGCAAAAGAAGACCCGTCTTTCCGCGTGAAAACCGATGAAGAGTCCGGTCAAACCATTATTTCCGGTATGGGCGAATTGCACTTGGAAATCATTGTTGATCGCATGAAACGTGAATTCGGCGTGGAAGCCAATGTTGGCGCACCGCAAGTGGCGTATCGCGAAACCATTCGTAAAGCAGTGGAATCCGAAGCCAAACACATCAAACAATCCGGCGGTAAAGGTCAATATGGCCATGTGGTTATCAAAATGGAACCGATGGAACCCGGCGGCGCAGGCTACGAGTTTATCGATGAAATTAAAGGCGGCGTGATTCCGCGTGAATTCATTCCGTCTGTTGATAAAGGCATTAAAGATACCTTGTCCAATGGTATTTTGGCAGGCTACCCTGTGGTGGACGTGCGCGTTCGTTTAACTTTCGGTTCTTACCACGATGTGGACTCCTCGCAAATCGCGTTTGAGTTAGCCGCTTCCATGGCGTTCAAAGACGGTATGCGCAAAGCATCGCCGGCACTGTTAGAGCCGATTATGGCGGTGGAAGTGGAAACGCCGGAAGATTACATGGGTGATGTGATGGGCGACTTAAACCGTCGCCGCGGCATCGTATTGGGTATGGACGACGACGGCATCGGCGGTAAGAAAGTACGCGCTGAAGTGCCGCTGGCAGAAATGTTCGGCTATTCAACCGATCTGCGTTCTGCCACACAAGGTCGTGCCACTTATTCCATGGAATTTAAAAAATACGCCGAAGCACCTACGCACGTGGCTGAAAAAGTCATTGCCGATCGCAAAGGCTGATGTTGTTTTATCAGGCTGCCTGAAATTCAGGCAGCCACTGTTCTTTAATCGATCTTTACACTAAGGAAATAGCTATTATGGCTAAAGAAAAATTCGAGCGGAGCAAACCGCACGTAAACGTTGGCACCATCGGTCACGTTGACCATGGTAAAACCACACTCACTGCTGCATTAACCACTATTTTGTCTAAAAAATTCGGCGGTGCGGCAAAAGCCTACGATCAAATTGACAATGCCCCCGAAGAAAAAGCGCGCGGCATTACCATCAATACCTCACACGTTGAATACGAAACAGCCAACCGCCACTACGCACACGTAGATTGCCCGGGACACGCCGACTACGTAAAAAACATGATTACCGGTGCGGCGCAAATGGACGGCGCGATTTTGGTGGTTTCCGCTGCCGACGGTCCGATGCCGCAAACCCGCGAACACATCTTATTGGCACGTCAAGTGGGTGTACCCTACATCATCGTATTTATGAACAAATGCGATATGGTTGACGATGAAGAATTGTTGGAATTGGTGG
>NZ_JQKE01000013.1 GCF_000745895.1 Stenoxybacter acetivorans DSM 19021
CATACGAGGTACTAGAGAAATATTTTTATTTTGATGAAAAGTGTAAACAACGCGGATAATTCTTACAGCGGGATTGATACAAGCGGGCAGGAAATTTTTCAAACGATCTGAAAAACTCAGCCGACAAATTTGAATAACACGCTTGGGCGGCTTTATCAAAAACGCCCAAAATATGTATTGTATTGATGCAATTGAACTGAATCTTTGAGTTTCACTGTATTGTACAGAAGAAGTGATATTTTTCAGGCAGCCTGTATATGCTGCTCAGGCTGCCTGAAAACAAACTCAGCGGGTTACCGGTTTGTAGCGAATGCGTTTGGGTTTGGCACCCTCTTCGCCCAAACGGCGTTTTTTATCGGCTTCATATTCTTGATAGTTGCCGTCAAAAAATACCCATTTTGAATCGCCTTCTGCCGCCAGAATATGGGTGGCTATGCGGTCGAGAAACCAGCGGTCATGCGAAATCACCATCACGCTGCCGGCAAATTCCAATAACGCCTCTTCCAGCGCACGTAAGGTTTCCACATCTAAATCATTGGAAGGTTCGTCCAGCAGCAATACATTGCCGCCTTCAAGCAATGTTTTTGCCAAATGCAAGCGGCCGCGTTCGCCGCCGGAGAGGTTGCCGACAATTTTGCTCTGGTCGCTGCCTTTGAAGTTAAACCGCCCTAAATAAGCACGCGCGGGAATTTCAAATTGCCCAACTTGTAAAATATCGTGTCCCTCGGCGATTTCATCAAACACGGTTTTGGTGTTGCCCAAACCAACACGGCTTTGATCCACCAACGACATTTTAACGGTTTGCCCAATGGCAACCGTGCCGCTGTCGGCTTGTTCTGCGCCGGTAATCAGTTTAAATAAAGTGGATTTACCCGCGCCGTTGGGACCAATAATGCCGACAATTGCGCCGGGCGAAATTTTAAAACTCAAGTCATCAATCAGCAATTTATCACCAAAACTTTTGCTGACATTTTCAAATTCAATCACTTCATTGCCCAAGCGTTCCGCCACAGGAATAAAGATTTCTTGCGTTTCATTGCGTTTTTGATAATCGCTGCCGGATAGTTCTTCAAAACGCGCTAACCGCGCTTTGGATTTGGCTTGCCGCCCTTTCGGATTTTGACGCACCCATTCCAATTCTTGCTTCATGGCTTTGATGCGGGCGGCTTCGGTTTTGGATTCATTTTCCAGACGTTTTTCTTTTTGTTCCAGCCATGAGCTGTAATTGCCTTGCCACGGAATGCCATGACCGCGGTCTAATTCCAAAATCCATTCGGCGGCATTGTCCAGAAAATAACGGTCATGGGTTACTGCAACCACTGTGCCGGGAAAACGCACCAAAAATTGTTCCAGCCATTCCACCGATTCTGCGTCTAAGTGGTTGGTGGGTTCGTCCAAGAGCAGCATATCGGGTTTACTGAGCAGTAATTGACACAATGCCACACGCCGTTTTTCACCACCTGATAAATGGGCAATTTTGGCGTTCCACTCCGGCAGCCGCAGTGCATCGGCGGCGATTTCCAATTGGTGTTCAATATTATCACCCGCACTGGCGGCAATAATGGCTTCCAAGCGAGCTTGCTCTTCTGCCAGCGCGTCAAAATCGGCATCGGCTTCCGCGTAGGCAGCATAAACGGCTTCCAAACGTTTTTGTGCGTCTGCCGCCTCACCCAAACCCGATTCCACTTCTTCGCGTACGGTTTTTTCGGGGTCTAATTCAGGCTCTTGCGGCAAGTAGCCGATTTTGATGCCGCCCATAGGAACGGCTTCGCCATCAAATTCTTTGTCCACTCCCGCCATAATGCGCAACACGGTGGATTTACCCGAGCCGTTTAAGCCCAATAAGCCGATTTTGGCGCCGGGGAAAAAAGATAGGGAAATGTCTTTGATAATTTGTTTTTTGGGCGGTACGGTCTTGCTGACACGCAGCATGGAATAAACGTATTGACTCATGGGTATTTTTTCGCAGTTAAATATTTAATAGAGGTTGATGGGTTGTTGTTATTGTTCAGGCAGCCTGAAACAGGAAACACAGTGATTACCCGCTTCGTGCCGCATTGTTCTATTCTACTTCTTTTATGCGAGATTACGGTATTCCATACTGTGGCTAAACAACTATTTTTGCACATGGATACGGCTTTTTATCACATTGACTCGAAATTAAAAATATCCGTCATGGCAAATGAAGCGCGGCAATCCGATTTCTGCCGTATTTCCTTGGACACACCAGCTGCCAATATTCTTTCAGCCAATCCACAGTAGCTTGCCCGCATACACGATCTTCACCGTACAGATCTTCAAGCAAATGCAAGGAATGCACGGGCGAACAGTCAAAAGTATTGACTTAAACCTCTTGCAATTCAATCAAATCGCCTTGCCGCAAGGTGTCCGCCAATGTTTTCAGGGAGCCTGCCTGCTCGGGTAACTGCTGCTGCACTGCTTATATCATTCAATGCCGCCAGCCATTCTGGCTGTGGATACAGCAGCAATACCAACAATAATTTATACGCAGAAACCATGATGCTCATCTTTTGCCTTTTTCGGCGTTGTCGGCGCGATCTTTGCATAAACCGTAAACACAATGGGCGATGCTTTACGCTGTCCGAATAAATAGGTTAAAACCAGAGTTGATCCAGATAACATTTTGATAATAATTAAATTTAGCTTACACCATTCAAAAAAATGATGATAGAAATCAAAAAATAAAATTGTAAATTCATAAATTCAATATTGCTTAAGTAACAAAATAAATATACTGTACATACCACAATGATTAAATATCAGGGAGAATTCAAAATGCCAGAAGACTTTCAAGCACAACAAATTATAATAATTATGGGTACAATCTTTGTATCATATATTATTTTTGGAATAGTCGGCTTTGGTACGTCATTGATTGCCTCCCCTATATTGGTAACATTTATGCCTTTATCCAAAATTATTCCCATATTGGCATTATTAGATATGTTTGCAGCATTAAATAATATCTATCATGATGGAAAAAATGCGCAGTATAGTGAGCTAAAAAAATTGATTCCATTAATGGTCATAGGCAGTTTAATTGGCGTTACTGTTTTATTCAAAACAAAACCAGATATATTATTATTAGCACTGGGTATTTTTGCAATAATCTATGGGTTATATACTTTATCAGCCAAGCATAATCATTACTCATTTTCACCTTCAATGGTTATTCCTTTTGGTTTAACAGGTGGCTTATGCAGTGCTTTATTTGGCAGTGGTGGCTTCATTTATGCCATCTACCTATCAAATAGAATTAAATCAAAAAGCACTTTTCGTATTACTCAAACAACATTGTTGGGTTTTAGCACATTGACACGGGTTATTTTATTTATATTATTAGGGGTTTATTCGGATAAATCTTTAATTATTATCATAATTTTTTTAATTCCTATTATGTTATGCGGTAATTTTTTGGGTAGTCATATCAATTTACATCTAACTAAAGAACAATTTACCAGGATAATAAACATTATTATTTTAATTTCCGGATTTTCTTTAATTATCAAATATTTTGGAATGATAGACTTTATTTAATAAAATTAAATTAATATAAGGAGAAAAAAATGAAATCAACTGATATAAATGAAATGATGACTTCTCAAAATTATTTAGAAAGCCTTAAAGATGATAGAGAGGTGTATATTTATGGGGAAAAAGTACCAGATATAACCACACATTCAGCATTTAAAAATGGAGTTCACTCTATTTCAAAACTTTACGATGCTCTACATACTCCTGATAGTAAAGAAATTATGACAAGCATTGATAAAGATGGCTACCGGACTCATCGCTTTTTTATGCCAAGCTATTCTAATGATGATTTACTAAAAGCTCGCGAAGCCATTGCCTACTGGTCTCGTTTGACTTACGGTTTTATGGGACGAACACCTGATTATAAGGCAGGTTTTACTGCAACACTTCAGTCAGAGTCCAACTTATATAATCCATTTCATGATAATGCAATAAATTGGTATAGAAAAATAACTCACAATGTTATGTTTTTAAGTCATGTGTTAGTTAATCCGCCAATAGGCAGAGGCATGGCTATATCTGATATGCGTGATATTTATTTACATGTTGAAAAAGAGATTGATTCAGGAATAATTGTGCGTGGTGTCAAAATGGTGGCAACTGGTGCTGTATTTTCCAACGCAGTTTTTGTAGCACAGAACAGCGCCACACAATATCAAACTAATAGAGAGGAAGATTTTGCTTTGTGTTTTATTTTACCAATAAATGCACCTAATTTAAAAATCATTTGTCGCCGCTCATATGAATCTTCTGCATTAAGTCCTTTCGATAATCCTCTTTCAAGTAGATTTGATGAAAACGATTCTGTTTTAATTTTTGATGGTGTATTTGTTCCTTGGGAAAATATATTAATTTATAGAGATATTGATAGAGCAAAAAAATTTTATTCTGATTCTGGCTTTCTCAATAGATACCCACTACAGTCAGGCACTCGTGTAGCTGTTAAACTAGATTTTATCTGTGGCTTATTATCAAAGGTATTATTATCAAATGGCACAGCTTCATTTCGAGGTGTACAAGTTAAACTTGCTGAAATTTTTGCATTACGAAATTTAATGTGGTCATTAACAGAATCACTTTGCTTTAACCCAGAAAAACGTAAAGATGGATCTGTAGTACCCCGTTCAGAAATTGCCACTACTGTTCGCTATTTTGGGACACAAGTTATGTCACAGATTAAACCCATTTTTAATACTATTTTAGGCGGCTCTCCAATTATGCAACCATCCAGTTGGTTAGATATACAAAATTTAGATTTAAATAATCTAATTAACCAATATTTTCAGGGGAATAATCAAAAATCAAATGATAGATTAAAATTAATTAAATTATTATGGGACGCACTTGGAAGTGAATTTGCTAATCGCCATGAAATTTATGAATACAATTATGCAGGCAATAATGAACAGGTTCGCTTAGATATGTTACAGCAATGTAAAAATAGCGGTGTATTAGAACAATGTCATTCTCTAGTTGAAAAGTGTATGTTGGATTATTCACTATCAGGTTGGAATGACTTAGGTTGGTCTTTTGATGGCATATGTCATGATCAAAGATAAAATGTTTACAATAAGGATCTTATATTATGTTATATACAGGAAAATGGGAACGTGAATCAATTGATTATAAAGCATTAAAAAATCAATGGCACGTTGTATTAAAATCACAAGATCTAATAATTGGAAAACCTAAAGCTATCCGTCTATTAGGAGAGGAACTTGTTTTGTGGAGAGATGGTTCTGGTACTATCCATGCTTGGAAAGATTATTGTGGACATAGAGGAGCTAAACTTTCAAATGGCTGTATTAAAAATGATGAAATTGAATGCCCATATCATGGTTGGAGATTCAATTCTGCAGGGGAGTGCACTCTGGTTCCAGCACATCCAAATCAAACACCGCCATCCTCAAAAAATTTAATTTTTAGCCATTATGCAAAGGAATGTTATGGGTTTATTTGGGTTGCTTTAGATAAACCTGATAGGAGTATACCTTTATTTTCAGAATGGGAAAATTCTAATTTTCGTAAAATATATGCGGGACCATATTTTTATAAAAGCAATGCATTGCGTGCTGTAGAAAATTTTTTAGATGCTTCTCACTTTCCGTTTGTTCATGCTAATTTAAATGGAGATCCTAATTTTCCTGATATATTAGATAATTATCAAGTTTTTAAAAATGAAAGGGGGTTAAAAACTTCAGAAATATCCGTATATCAACCATATGGTGATCACAGGGGAATTCCTGTTACTGCCAGATATACTTATTCTGTTTTAAATCCAACTACTGCTTATTTTAATAAACAAACTGGTGAAACTGAGAGATTTTGTACTTTTTTGAATGCAACACCTGTAGATGAAGATGAATGTATTATCTGGCTAATTGTTGCTATTAATTTTGGAGAATATTTATCTGAAGAAAAAATATTATATAGACAAGATTTAGTATTTGAACAAGATCGTCTTATTGTTGAATCACAGCGTCCAATAAGATTGCCTTTAGATATAAAACAAGAAATGCATGTTAAAAGCGATAAATTAAGTATAGAGTATAGATACTGGATAAAAGAGTTAGGAACGATAAAATCATAAAATATTTTATACATATAATTCCTAAAGAGGAGGAAATAACATGAATTATAATAAAAAAACTAAAGATTCAATTCTTTACTTAGAGTCAAATGCGCGTACTTATTCGCGAAGTATTGATAAAATTATTACCAAAGGTAAGTTGGCGAGAGTTTATGATAGTTCAGGAAATGAATATTTTGATTGTTTATCTTGTGCTGGTGCATTGGCTTTAGGGCATAACAACCCTATTATTCAAGAAAAAGTAATTGATTTTTTAAAATCTGATCAGTTACAACAAGCCTTAGATATAATGACACCAGCCAGAATTAATTTCATTGAACAATTATATCAAATATTACCTGCTAGTTTTGCAAAGCATGCAAAAATTCAATTTTGTAGCCCATCAGGTTCTGATGGTGTAGAGGCTGCTCTCAAATTATTTAAGATAGTTACAGGACGTAGTTCCATATTTGTTTTTCAAGGAGCTTATCATGGAATGACTATGGGGTCTTTAAGTATGATGGGAAACTTGCTTCCAAAGCAATCAATTCATGGTTATACCTCAGATGTTCATTTTTTACCTTTTCCTTATACATACCGTAACCCATTCGGTGTAGATACATATGATATAGAAAAAATATCACTAAATTATCTAGAAAATTTATTAACTGATCCTGAAAGTGGATTGACTAAACCTGCAATGGTATTGGTAGAAACTATTCAAGGTGAAGGTGGGTGTATTCCGGCAAGTAAAGAATGGTTGAGGGGATTACGTGAAATAACAGAACGTTATGATGTTCCTTTAGTTTTAGATGAAATACAGTGTGGCTGCGGACGAAGTGGAAATATGTTTGCTTATGAATATTCTGGTATTGTACCTGATGCTATTATCTTATCAAAAGCCATTGGTGGTGGTTACCCTCTAACTGTCATGCTTTATCATGATAAATATGATTCTTGGTTACCTGGATCACACACAGGAACTTTCCGAGGGAATCAAATTGCCCTAGTTAGTGGGACAGCAACATTAGCATACTTATCACAACCTAGTATTCTAGAAAATATTAATAAAATAGGGTTATTACTTAAACAAAAATTACAAATTTTACAAGGAAAATTTGATTGTATTGGTGAAGTTCGTGGTCAAGGCTTAATGATAGGCGTTGAATTGATTAAACCAGGAATAAAAGAGAATCCATTAGGGCATCCTGCAAATAATAAAGAATTAGCAAAATCTCTTAAACTAGCTTGTTTAGAAAATGGGCTAATTCTGGAGACAGGTGGACGAAATAAATCTGTTATACGATTTTTGCCTCCTCTAATTATTACTGAATCAGATGTAAATGAAATAATTTATCGATTTGAGTCAGCATTGTCAAAAATTTGGAAAAATTAAAAGGAATACATATGAAAGAAAATATTTATGATATTATTGGAATAGGTTTTGGGCCTGCTAACATTGCATTAGCAATCGCATTGGAAGAGTTAGCACCCAATTATTCTGTTCTTTTTATGGAACAGCGTGATAATGCCTTATGGCAACCAGGTATGCTATTGGAAGATTCTGATATTCAAAATCACCCTTTACGTGATTTGGTTACTCCTCGTAACCCTAGAAGCCGTTACACATTTACAAATTTTTTGCATGAACATAATCGGCTATATGAACATTTAAATTTACCTTTACATTACCCACTTCGTATTGAATATGCTCAGTATGTTATTTGGGTAGCTAATCACTTCCATGAACAGGTAAAGTACCAATGCAAGGTTACTGATATTCAGCTAATAGAGCATAACGATGGAAAATTATGCTACAAAGTATTTTGTTTGAATAATGAGGAATATTATGCTCGAAGTATTGTTCTAGCACCTGGCAGAACACCTAATATTCCAGAGCCTTTTAACCAATTTTCTGATAATAGAATTATTCATCTAACGAATTACTTACCAACACTGGAACAATTGCCAATAGAGAAACAGAACCGTATTGCAGTAATTGGTGGAAGCCAAAGTGCTGTAGAAATTTTATTACACGCCTGCTCTCAATCAAAGTTAAATTATATTTGTGGGATTACGCGTAATTTTGCTTATCGACAAAAAGATACCAGTCCTTTTTCTGATGAAGTTTATTTTCCCAGTTTTGCTGATACTTTTTTTCATGCTCAACAAGAAATTAAAAGAAAATTACGTGATGAGCTAATTTTCACTAACTATTCTTCTGCTGATATAGATGTTATTAATCAATTATACATTAAAAATTATTCTTATCGGTTACAAAAAATTAATCGTCTTGAGCTATTAACATGCACTGAAATATTAGATTGTATTCCTAGTCAAGAATCAATAACAATAAAATTAAAAAATATTATCAGCAAGAAAATAGTAGAACGAAATGTAGATTTAGTTGTTTTAGCGACAGGTTTTTTAGATTTAGGACAAGGTGTAAAAAAAGAAACTTATCCAAAAATATTAGAAAAATTATCTCATTTTTTGGAATATGAAAACGGTATAATTAAAATTAGTCGTGATTACCAAGTCTGCCTTAATATACCAAATAATTTTAAGACTCCTTTATATTTAAATGGGCTTTGCGAGTCTTCACATGGAATGGGAGATGCGGGATCATTTAGCCTTTTAGCATTACGTTCTGAACAAATTGTTAATTCTATAATTAATATACTATAAATTTTAATTAAATCTCTTTAGGTTATACTACTCACCACTCTACGGAACATCATTCCAAAATGAGTATATACCTATAGTTGCTGTATAAAAAGTATAATTGATGATTTTTAACTTAAATTATTTTAACAGATACTACTCTGTTGTGAGGTTATTCATTAAATTTTTATGGAGATTTATTAACATGAGCTCTTACAAGTTTCATTATGAAAAATATTTATATTCAAATCCTTATTTAATTGATCTGGTTATTAAAAATTACCCTCTCGCTCTAATTATTAATGAACGAAATGGGAAAATAATAACTAGCCATATTCCATTGTTTAGAGCAAATGATCGCAGCTTATTTGGACATGCTGATAAAAATAATCCTCAATTTCAAGAAAATGAAATTAGCAATGTATATATCGTATTTATGGGTTGTCAAAGCTATATTTCCCCAGATATTTATCATGACAATGCACTACCAACATGGAATTATATTTCTGTACATGCACAAGGACATTTGTCTGTTATTAATGATATTGCAATAAACCACGATACTCTTAAAAAAACATGTAATCATTTACAGCACATTTCCACTGCATTTCAATATCATTCAGAAGATACTCGAAACATTAATAATATTTCAGAAATTTCAACTTTAAAAATAAATACATTTTATGAAGAAGGACGTTTTAAGCTATCACAAGAGAAAGATATTATTGATCGAAATGCTGCAATACAATATATGATTAAAAATAAGGATGATGTCAATTATATGGTTTTAAAGGAGATATTAAAAATATGAGTATTAATAATATTAAATTGTCAAGTTATTTTTCTAATAAAGGGATTATTCTTAATGAAGAACAAATTAAAATAATTAATAATTTAGATGTATTTTGGAAAATAAAAAAAAGCAATAGAAAAATAACAGGTTGTTATTTATGGGGAAAGCCAGGGAGAGGAAAAACCATGATTATGGATGCTTTTTCTGAATGTGCAAAATCAACAACCATACGCATTCATTATCATCATTTCTTAAGGGAATTACACAAAAACTTAATTATAAAAAACTATACATCCTTAGATTCATTGACTATTTTTGCTAATAAGATTGCTGATAACTACAAACTGTTTTGCCTAGATGAATTTCATTTACACGATATCGCAGACACCATAATGATGGAACGTTTTTTTAATATATTATTTAAGAAAAAAGTATTTGTTATTTTAACTTCTAACTATGTTCCAAAATCTTTATTACCTGATTCAAAAATGCATCATCATGCTCAAGGGATTATAAATATGATTGAAAAAGAATTATTTGTTTTTCAATTAGATAATTATTATAATAAAGATTATCGATATAATACTTGCAATTTATCAAACCAATATATTTATCCTTATAATAAAGAATCTGAAACAGCATTACTAAATTATTTAAATAGTACTGGACTGGATATATACCAAAATTTTCAACCTATTTTAATTCAAAAAAGAAAAATAACACCCTATGCAATAGGAAAATATTGCATTTGGTTTGATTTTGATACAATTTGCTTAGGGTTTTATTCTCATTTAGATTATTTAGAGATTTCTGAAAAGTGGGAGGTAATCGTTGTATCTAACATTAGCTATTATGGTTTAAAAAATGCAGATGGGTTACGTCGCTTTATTTGGTTGGTAGATATTTTATATGATCAAAAAAAACATTTATTTATTTCTTCTGAAGAACCTATAGAAACCATGCTGTCTAAATTAGAAGAAACTATTGATATTTCTCGTACCATAAGCAGGTTACATGAAATGAAATCAGCCATATTTACTATCAATAAATATACATAAACTTGAGAATTTCATCTAAATAAAAGGAGTTGACATGCCCATTGTTAAAGTTGAAGAATCTACTATTCGCTCTATTACTGAGCAACAAGAAATTATTAGCTGTATATTTAAAAATTTAAAAAATATATTTGGTGTAGCTGATGAAGAGTTACAAGCAAGATATCAATATTTTTCAGCAGATACATTTTACTCACCATCAAATAACTCAAATTATATTCATATAGAAATTATTCTGTTTAAAGGGCGTAGTTTAAATGCAAAAAGGAAATTATATAAACAAATAACTATTGATTTAGCTAGCTTATTAAATATTTTGCCAAAAGATATTTTGATACTGCTAAATGAACAAGTAAGTGAAAATTGGGGGATGCACGGGGGATTATCTGCTGATGAAATTGATTTTGGATATAACATTTTTATCTAAATAAAAAAAGCCGCTTCTTGATGAGTGCCGAAAAGCAGCTTTATCGCTGAACAACTATTTTTTTGCACACGAATACGGCTGTTCATCACATTGGTTCAAAATCAAAAATATCCATCATAACAAAATGAAGCGCGGCAATCCGATTTCTGTCGCATTGGGCTTGATTGTTTCGGATTGCAGCGTGATGAAAAAGAAAGTCATTTGACCACATTACGGGCTTGCCCCTCGTGCGGTCAATGGCAACTTTACAATAACGGTTTATTTCGCCTCCGGCAAAGCAATGCCCGTATCAGCAGATAAATCAACCAGTGTTTGCCAAGAAATATCGTCCATTTCGATATGCTCTGCGTATTTCTTGCGGTTGTTGGCTTCGTATTCACCGGGATATTGCACCGATTTAAACCCGGGCTGCGGCGGTGTATCTTTGAGATACTGAATAAAATTTTCCGCTTCCGTTGTCGCCCAATCTTCATCAACAAAGCGTTTGATGTCCAGTACAATGGCAAAAATATTATTCACAGCCATGCCATTGCCTTCGTGTTCGCTGTATATTGTGCCGCCGCCGCTCAATATGCCCGCAAACAACTCCACTGCCAATCCCAAACCATAGCCTTTGTGTGCACCGAAAGTAAGCAATGCGCCGTTGGCATCTTTCCACATCACATTGGGGTTGCTGGTGGGATAGCCTGCTTCGTCAATTAAACTGTCTGCAGGAGCGGGTTCACCGCGGGCTGCTAAAATACGCGCCCGATTTAAGGCGATGGTGCTGGTGGCCAAATCCAATAAAAAGGGAGAATCTCCGCCGTGCGGCAATGGCCATGCAAAACACAATGGATTGGTGGTTAATTTTGCCTTGCCGCCGCCAAAAGGGGCAACTGTGGGTACGCGTTTAATGATGTTGGTAAACGCAAACAATGCCAGGCCTTCTTTGCACGCCATTTCACCAAAAAATCCGGTGCGCCCGATGTGATGTGCATGGCGCAAGGTTAATGCGCACAAACCATTTTCTTTTGCCTGCTCAATGGCATCGTGAAACGCCACTTTGGCGGCATGCTGCCCAAATCCCAAATGCGCATCGTAGCCCAACAACACGCCATCGCGTTTGATGCACTCAGGCATGGCATCGGCTTTTAATGTACCTTGCTTAATGGCTTTTACATAGCTTGGCAGAATGGATAAGCCATGGCTGGCATAACCGGCTTTATCTGAAGCAATTAAATGCTCGGCAACATCAGTTGCAACAGATTCCGGCACATTTTTACTTAACAATACGGCACGAATAAATTGTTCAGCAGTATTATTATTAATTTTAATCATTTCCAATTCCAATTTCTATTTATATCAAGAATAATAGTTAATAAAATAAATCGTTTTGACATCATTATGATAAGCAACAAGAGAAACTGAGTGTTTATCCATTATCAATACTTTCTATTTCCGGCAACAAAAAAATCCTCGTGTTTGAAGCACGAGACACAGTACCGTACAACTTTACAAGACAAATATCAAGTATGAAGAATGAAAAAAAACACGGCAACAGATTCAGTACATTGCTGATGCGTGTTGTATCAATGGCGTGCATAAGCTGTGTTGAGTGAGACGGTGTGTTTTAAAAAACTTAACCATATTGACGGTACGGAAGCAATGATTAATACAACAAAGCCATTGGTCGTAACATATTAAATCACGGAAGTTACCATATCGATTTTGGTCAATTTTTGATTACGAACATTTCCGTACCCAAACATTATTTGTTTTACGGCACGTTATTTTGACAGAATATTTAATAGAATTTTGAAAAACTCGGCAATTTATTGAGTCAGTTTACATATTGGCAGTCAATACCGAATTGCTTGCTCCGAAAAATGGATATACCCTTCTTTAACCTACAAATTTCAATTGAAATCAATTATTTTTCTGACATTCCACAGATTGCAGCTGACTGTAGTTTTTAATCACTGCATTAACATCTTGTCTGTCTTGTGTACTGAGCCGAGAAAACAGTAAGCGCATTTTGGCAACACTCAAGTTGGCTTCATCAGAGCTGCCCGCATTTGCCGTTTCAATATAGGCGTTGTCAAAACCGTTTAATTTGGCACGCACCAATAAAGATTCGGCATCACCGTGGCGGTTAAATACACCTAAGCTGAATTTGCCTTCGAACATCGAAAATGAAAAGCCCTGCTGCTGCAAACGCTGCCGTATTTCATCGCCGCCGGACAAGATAACGCGATAACGCGCCGCCGCGGTTTTCTTTTTGGCATTGGTGTTGGTGTTGGCTTCCACAAAGCGTGTGGCAAGATGCTGCCATTTACCCAACAAACCGCGAATGCGGTAGTAGTCGTCGGCATTCAATACGGCAGCGGCGCACAAACCGTTTTTATCGGCAGCGGCGGTATTTTGAATCTTGGCAGATGAAGCAGCGGGTGTCGTTTGCGGTTTATTGGCAGCAGCTGAATGAGCAGCAGGCGCAGCAGCAGATTTCGGAGCAGATACAATTGATGTATCCACAGATTCAACGCTGATATTGGGTTTACTCAATGATTGCGGTACGGTAACGCTTTCCTGTTTGGATTCAGGAGCACGCACGGCTCTGCCGGCAACCATACCGGCAAAAACCACAATATTTAAAGCAACCAATATGGTGAATAACCATTTCATTCGTTTTCCACCCAGTAAAGCAAACCTTGAATAGCCAGATTATCCACAACTTCCGTGCGGTTGTCTAAAACAAATGCAGCAGGCAAGGCACGATAAAGTTTTATGCCGCCGCCGCCGGTGATTAATACGTCCACCGATTTTGCCGCACCCACTCTGTCTTGCAGACGTTGATGCATCAATAATACCGCGCCGCAAACAGCATCGGCAATGCCGCTTGCCAATGCGTTGGCGGTGGTGGTGGCAAAAGGATATTGCTTGCCGATGATGCGATTGAGTTTGGCGGTATGCAAAGCCAATGCTTCTGTCATCAGATGAAAACCCGGCAAAATGCTGCCGCCTAAGTATTGATTATCATCGGTGAGCGCGTCCACAGTAACGGCTGTGCCGCAGCTGACGATGACGCAGGCGTTGGCTGTGGTACGGCGGCTGCCCAAAACATTAAACCAGCGATCTGCACCGTGTTCTTGAATATCGCGGTAGTGGTTGCGTATGCCCACAACTTCCCGTTCCGATGATAACCACTCAATCGGTTGCGGCAATGCGTGTTCAACGGCACTTTGTTTGCTTTCTCCGCTGACGGCGCAGCCGATAATACGGGTTTGTGCATTGCCGTATTTTTGCCAATCTTGCCGCAGCAAATACAATTCATGATAAGCGGCTGCACCTTTGCACAAAATCCGCCCATTTTGCGCCCACGCCCATTTTAATTTGCTGTTGCCGCTGTCAAGCAGCAGATAATATTCAGGCAGCCTGTGTTGATTATCCGCATTAATTTGTGTCCGCAGGCTGATGTCGCCGTTGGCAAAAGTTTTTTCGCCGCTCGCAGTGTGCAGCCTCAGCATGCCGTTTTCGTTAATACCCAAAGCCTTGCCTTGGGCAATGATTTGCATCTGCTGCAATAAACGCACGGCTTGATTTTGATCGCGGTGGAAACGATGATAATCATCAAGAAAAGGCGCTAAACCGTGTTGATTAAATTGCGGCAAAATTTCTGCCAGATGCGACAATAAGCTGTGATACACGTTTACCGCCTGCACTTTTGGCAATACGGTTTGGATGGCGGTTGCAGCATCTACTTGTTTGGGCAAGACAAAATTCAGCCCGATGCCGATAACGGCAATGCTGTTGCTTTGCAGGCGCACGGTTTCAATCAAAATACCGCCAAGTTTGCTTTGCCCCAAAACCAAATCATTGGGCCATTTGATTTGTGCGTTCACACCATTGTTGCGCAAGGCGCGGCAAGCCGCCAATGCCACTGCCGCCGCCAAGCCGCTCAAATCAGCTTGCGGACGATTAAACAGCCAAGACAAGCTCATCATCAAGCATTCACCGCTTCTTGCCTCCCATGCTTTTCCCTGCCGCCCTCGCCCCTCACTTTGCTGATAAGCCACACGCACTTGTGCATGGGCATCGGCGAAATTTTGTTTGGCAAAATTCAATAATACAGTATTGGTCGATGTGGTTTCCGTCAAAAGGGCTGCCTGAAAACCGTGCTGCGCGGCAATGGTTTTAACATCGTGTTCCGATAATATTGCCAAGGGGCGAACCAAATGCCACACACCGCCTTGACGGCGCAGTAAACCGCGAATATGTGGCGGCACTTGCTGCCAAATCGCAAACAATTCATGCGTTTTCACTTGCAAGGCTTGCGCCAAACGGTTTTCGCTGTGCGGCAAACCATCAGCAAGCAAAGGAAGCAGAACCCAATGTAAATCAGACATAAGAACAATTTGAATGTGAATTAAAAAATGATTGGATACTGTTTTGACAAATATCCCGCATCAACAAACAATCAAACACCATACAGGCAGCCTGCCGGTATGCCGGCACTGCATCGGCGGTTATTGCAAAAACCATTACACAATTGGCAATTCGCTGTTTACGGCTGAATCCATTTAATGAATGGATTTACCGATAACAATAATTTTACTGCGCGGCTGTTTCTGTTATTTTAACCACATTATCGGCAGGCTTGAACAATGGCATTGACAAATACATCAATGTGTTCAGGCAAAGTATCGAAACTTGTCATCCAGCGCACCTCTCCGCTGGGTTCATGCCAATCATAAAAATGGAATTCTTCATGCAAAGCACGGCGCGCGGCAATCGGTAAACGAGCAAATACCGCGTTTGCTTGGGTTTCTTGGGTGATTTCCACACCATTGACGCCTTCAATGGCATGACGTAAACGCTGCGCCATGCGGTTGCTGTGTTGTGCCAGCTGCAACCACAAATCATTTTCCAGCAAAGCCAAAAATTGCGCCGCAATAAACCGAGATTTTGAACCCAATTGCATATTAATTTTACGCAAATACGGCATGGCTTCTGCTAAATCGGGCTGAAGTGTAATCAAACACTCGCCAATCATCATGCCGTTTTTTGTGCCGCCGAGGCTCAGCATATCCACGCCTGCGTCGGTGGTGATGGCTTTGATGTCTGTTTGCAAAAACGCCGCCGCATTCGCCAAACGCGCCCCGTCCATATATAACTTCATACCCAATCGGCGGCAGTGTTCGGCAATGGCGCGGATTTCGGCTGCCGTATAACACGTTCCCAACTCCGTGCTTTGGCTGATGTACACCGCCAAAGGCTGGGCACGATGTTCCACACCCCAGCCCCATGCTTCACGGTCAATCAATTCAGGCGTGAGCTTGCCATCGGCTGTTTCCACCGCCAATAATTTAATGCCGCCAATGTATTCGGGTGCAACGCCTTCATCACACTGTATGTGCGCACTTTGAGCGCAAATCACCGCGCCCCAGCGCGGCAGCAAGGCTTGCAACGCCAATACATTTGCACCCGTGCCGTTAAATACAGGAAAACAGTTGGCGGCATCACCGAATAAAGATTGAATCTTTTGACGCAAAGCATGGCTGTAAACATCGCTGCCATACGCCGCTTCATGTCCTCCGTTGGCAGCAGCAATGGCTTCAAGCACTTTGGGGTGAATACCGGAATAGTTGTCGGAAGCAAAAGAATGAGATTGTGGATTGTGTCTGATTTTCATGGTGTTGATTTATTTTTGTCTTTGAATACACTGGTTGGTAAAGGATTACTAAAAATAAAACGCGGTAAATCAGTATGCTGAGATAAAGCAATTATATCAATAATACGGCAATCATTATTTTAAAAACAGGCCTCAATACACCGCCAAATTCATGAATAATTATCATCGAAATCACGGCTAATCTCATGCTTCTTCTATATATACTTCTCCTTTATAAGCAAGATAATGCGTGATTTTTTCAATTTAACCAAGAGCAAGCAACGCAAAAACATATTCTTTATCAGCAAGACAAGAAAATAAATTTATGCAAAATCTTGCATATCAAGATCGCGCAAATTACATGCATTTGAGATTAACTTCATATATTTTTTCTTTTCTATCCATTTATCCACAAATATCTCCATTTTATAAACATTTTACTTAGAAAGAGAAATCTGAAGGAATTGAATACGAGCTAACCGTAATACGATCAACACGTCCATTAAGAATGGAAACCATAATATCATCATTAAATACATATAATGAAAACGCATTAAAATGTGGTATTTTCACTATCTCTTCTGGTTTTCCAAAGCAGACAGATAGATCAGACTCTGGCAGTCCTATAATCTCAGATCCAAGGAATACAAAACTTTCTGCATCACAGATTGTTTCAAGTAATCCATTTTCATTAAATTCAAGCTTTACTTTAAAAAATCCGAAGTCATCTAAATAATCTTCCAAACCCCATGACTCCCCGACCCCATCTTCACAAAATCTTTCACTATCATCAAAGGTTTCTTTATATAACTCATTTAAATCTCCTGCAAACCGGAGATGAAATTTAGCAGAAATCTCATCAATTGAACTATTAAAATTCAGCAAGCCAACCCTAATCCTTGGTTCGTAAATCCAGCCAGACATAATATTTCCTTTCGATACAGCCAACCAAAACCCGACAAGCCGAAAACCAGACTTGGTTTAAAACACATTCTTTTAAAATATCCACTACCTGTTCCTAGTCTGAATTTTCCTTCCATATTTTTAGGTGTAGGAAAACCAGCTTTTATTTATACATTATTTCAAGTATTTCTCAGAGATTAGATTGAACAATTTTGCGTAGATCAGCTATTTCTATTTCTAGAAAATCAGCGTAATCTTTTTTATCCATCTCGCAAATTCCAACCAGTGCTTCCGCATATTTTTTCTTAATTAGCTTACATGCTTTGATGAAAAAAGGAAGCCCTTTTTCATCATCATTCATGATTGTTGAGTAGAAATACCCAAGTTCGATCAGAGCATCTATGTTATTAGACTCTTCTTTTAAAGCATTTTCTAATAAGTGCCTCATATCCAAGAATGAATAGCGAGTAATGTCAGTTAAGGATATATACACATATTTCATTACATAATAGATACTTGGAAGATATTCAGCATCCTTGATTGTTTCGAGTAAATACACTGCTTTTTCATAATCTTTTTTGCGCGCTGCAAATTGAGCATGCTTCAAAATAGTTGATACTTTTTTCATCTTAAATCTCCTCTTTCATGATGCTTATGAACATATCACAAACCTTCTTACCACCTTATTTTTTCATTTAGAAAATAGTAATGATCATGGAAGTTGGGTTGCTTAAGAGTGTTGTTCTGACTTTTACAACCGATACACGCCTCCCTCATGCTAAGATGCATAAACTATGTCATCTTTCATATCCCAAAAAATTGCATTTTCCCTCTCGGAGAAAATAATAGAATTTCTCGTTGAAATAATTTTTAATTCATCATAAAAATCATAGAAACAACAACAATTATCAAAATTTTTCTCTAAAAAATCACATTTTTCAGAAAAGTCAACTATACGGGCAACAAAATTCTCAATAATTTCCCTTGGCGCATCTTCCGCACTATCCCATATTTGATATTTATCACCAAGTCTCATTATATTCTCTCCAATATTTACCAACAATGGTGATTATTTACTGGATGATTGCCTTTACTGCTATCATGGTCAGGTACAAGATTTTAACAATTGCGAAACAACAAATATCTTTTATAAAATTCATTTTCACCTAAAAATACCATCTTATCAGAAAATATCAAAATAGTTGGACAGGACTCTTGGGCAACAGTTATTCCTTTGTCTATAGGCATGATACTTTTATCAAAGCCTGAAAGTTCATGAGACATAACATAACAAGTACTCTTTGCGCCATATTTATAAAGAAAACACTTGATTTCTTCATTGGAATGAATTTCTGGAAATGGGATCATATAGTCCGTAATATATAGATCCGTTGCACTCCATAATTTATGCAAAATATGTCCCCTCTTCTTTTTTGAAGATAATTCAAACAATACTCGTTTCCGCCTCTGTTTTACTATAAAGTTATTTACAAAAGCACTCTCATAGTATTCCTTACTCAAGAAAGGAATTGCCTTATCGTTAATAGCAGTTATATTCATAGCGGTCAAGGATAATAGTAATACTCATGATCTTTGTTATTTAAGCGTGGTTGATACAACGCAAAAACATACCTTTCGTCAGTGAGACAAAAAAATATACAAAACCTTGCATACCAAGATTACAAGGACACAGTAAAAATGCAAATGGTTTATGTTCTATGTCTCATTGCTTACACATGAAACGACCAATTTGTAGATCTCGGACATGCCCTATTGAAGGTTCAATTACATTATTCCAAATAATATCTTTGACACCTTTTGTTGATTCATAATTTTGCCTTTATTGTTCAAAGTTAGTGGAATCTGGCATTTTCAATTTCACATCGCTTTAAAGTAATTTTCAACCAAATGTCGCCATTGAAGGCTCTATTTTTCCATTAAGCATTGGTTAGTTTTAATCTATCTATTTGTTTATTATATATTATATTAACAATAATCCATAGATTCAAATACCTTTAATATATTTTATTGTTTTGAAATACATTCGATAATAGTTTATAAAGTGATAATATCTAATGTTATATACTAAACATTTTAGTATATATTTTCAAAATTTAATATATATTTTTCAAATTATATAAAAACTAAATCACTGTTAAACAATAATACTGTTAGTATGATCGTGCAGTAATTTTTATGAAACGTATCGAAGAAAATTGAAAGAATGCTTAATGCTTAATGCTTAATGCTTAATGCTTAATGCTTATTTGAAATAGTTCGGTAAATTAGGTAGTGGCTGTATTGAAAATTTTGATATAGATTGTAATAATGATTCAATTTATTAGCAATATTAAAGATATAGATGAAGCTGAATAAATCTTCTATACAGTCTCTGTAGTATGTTGTAACTAGTTTAAGGAATGTATATGTCGTACAAACACATTATCTCTGAGATGATGAAGATAAATGGTACTATTTTAGCCAGTATCGTTGATTATGAGACAGGATTGGTTGTTGCGGGTGAATCGCAATCTAATTTGGATATTGATTTTGCTACCGCCGGTGCAGCCTCTATTGTGAATGCTCAATCTAAATCTTTGTTATTATTAGATATAAAAGCTGAAATTGATGATATTTTGGTTACGCTTGGCGATCAATACCACATCACGCGTATCTTAAAGAAAAGCAACGATGCTTCCGGATACCCTTTATTTTTATATTTGGTATTACAACGCAATAGCAGCCCGTTGGCTTTGGCACGCCGGATTTTGCAAAATTTAGATACACAATACCAAAGTACATTGGTTTAAAGAGGCTGTTGTGGCTGAAATTGTATTTGAATGAAGAAAAAACTGCCAACTGATGTAGAAACACGGCTGGAAGTATTGACAAAAGGAATATAACATGAAACTTAATTTCACTGGGCTGTCTGCTAAAGAAATGGCAGAATCAGCGAAAATACATCATCAGCAAATATTGGATGCCATTACTCTGTCAAACAGTCGTTCGTTGATGAAACGGCGACCATGCCACCACTCCTTTATTCTATCTTTGGCAATTCTCACATGGGCAAAAGACAATGTTGAAAAATACAAAGGATTGCCGGTTTATGAAGAAATGATAAAGAAAGTTGTCAGTATTAATACTATTTACAACAAAATAGTAAAATTTCGTGAAAAAGCCTTATTTTTAAATGCAGTTATAGTAATTAAACAAGAGCTGCCGGAAGTTGCCAATCAAGCCATAACAGCAATAGAAGCCTTGGGTGCCGCAGTGGATTAATAAGTATTTGTTGCACTGAAAAGTACTCTGAATATTGTTTCAGGGTGCTTTTTTGCAGCGCGTATCCGCGTATTATTGAGTGTTTGTTAATTTTAATCTATCTAAAAAGCGTTCAAAATTCTGCGTCTCGGATAAATCCTATGGTTTGTTATATCATTGAGTCTACCCTCGAAATAAATGGCAAGTTGGCTGACCGCCTGCCCCCAATTCTGTATGGGCATCGTCCATTTTTCTGATGCCTTATTGATGCCGACATACAAAAGTTTCAGCAGACTGCCCTCATTGGGAAACGCACCTTTGGTTTTGGTCAACTTACGGAATTGACGGTGTACAGCTTCCACTGCATTGGTGGTGTAAATTAACGGTTGGTAATGTTGGTAATCACACCAGCCGAAACCACCAGCCCGTGAATAAGCAACTTCGGTCAGTTGTTTGGCGGGGTGAGTTGCCGTTTTTGCCCGTCAGTGCTTGGCCTGATTAGCGTTGTTTGAGTGCTGTTTTAAAGTTGGAATATGGGTTTGTTCATGTATTGTCTCCTATCCATATACCTTTCTTTTCCTATCAATTTATCCACAAACATTTCTATCCACTGTCTGCTTTTCTGGGCACTTTATTTTGTATAAAGATCCGGATCGTTTTCCCACCAGCCAGATGTTTGATACAATTCAGGAATTCTCGAATCGACACAATCATCGATTCCCAAATCATTTAAGCGATCAAACCACTCATCCCTAAGTGAACTTGGTAAGTTTGATCCACACCAAGGACAAAATCGGATAAGCTGCAATGAATTGCCCCCATCTCTATATTCAAATCCGAATTCTCGATATTTAGCTAAATAAATTAACCCAATCTCGTTCTGATCAACAAAAAATCTCATTTCTTCACAGCAAAAGTGTTTTTTCTCTACACCCATAACTCATCTCCGAATTTCGCGTTCCGAGACTGGTGATCTTGTCATTTCACCAGTTATCCTGTCAGCCAACCCTAAATGACTTCCACGTTTATCATAGCGTTTATTGCCATCTGTTTTTTGTTTTTCCTTTGTATGGTTTCAAATCTTTCCAAGGAGTCACAGTTGCTATAGGGTACAGTTGCGTATTATGAACGACCGCTTAAAACACCAGCAACAAAAACAGTAAACAATAAATTGCCGCATTCTCGTTTGTAATGGCATGTTTCTTATTTCAGGCTGCCTGAACGCCATTTTCTATTATCTGAAAGAACGTTTTAGCCCGAAACAAATAATTAAGGTAGAATTATCAATTTTCGTCTTTCTAAGACACCTCAAGAATTTATTTTTCATGCCTCCATTTGCCATTTTTCGCTCAGAACAACCCGTTTGGATTGCCGAAACCAATCAAATTTGCTCGGCGGTTGATAACATCAGCACCGAAATACCGGTGGCGTTGGTTTACAACGGCATTGCCCATGCGGTGCTGATGGCAACGCCGCAGCACTTACCCGAATTGGCATTGGGTTTCAGCTTAAGTGAAGGCATTGTGGTTTCAGGCAGCCAGATTTATGACATCAATGTTGTTGAAGAAGAAAATGGCTTGGTGATCAATATTGAATTGGCAGCAGAAGCATTCAGTCGGTTGAAAAACCGCCGCCGCAATATGGGCGGACGTAGCGGATGCGGGTTGTGCGGCTTGGAAAGTTTGGCGGCAGTGAAACCCGCATTGCCGAAATTAACGCGAGGAGCACCCGTTTCGTTGTCTGCCGTGCGCCGTGCTTTGCTGCAATTTGATGATTGCCAGCCTTTGCGTGCGCAAACGGGTTCGGTGCACGCCGCCGCGTGGGTTGATCATTTGGGAAATATTCAAGCCGCATTTGAAGACGTGGGGCGGCACAATGCTTTGGATAAACTCATCGGCCATCTGGTGCGCCGCAACGACAACTGCCAACTCGGATTTGTGTTAATCTCCAGCCGCGCCGGCTTTGAAATGGTGGTAAAAGCCGCTACTGCCGGTATCGGCTGTGTGGTTGCCGTGTCTGCACCAACCGCATATGCCATTGATTTAGCAGAAGAAGCAGGAATAACACTCATCGGCTTTGCCCGCACCAAGCGTCAAGTCGTGTACAGCCATCCCGAATATTTATTACTCAACGATTAAATCCATGACCCGAATTCATAAATCCTCAGAAGCCGTTCAAAATAAACCCTTTTTCCACATTCCGTTTTGGCAAGCACCCGCTGCCGATGTCTTTGCCCGCCGCGCCGAGCGTTTGCGTGAACTGGCGGCACAAGAACCAAGCGAGTGGAAAAGCTACCTCGCCTTGCTCGCTCAAGTCTGCGATGCACAGCAATCTTTGCTGGCAGAATGCCCTGCTGTGCCCTCTGCGAATTCAGATCCAAACCATTTCAGGCTGCCTGAAACCATATCAGCTGATTTTTGGCAGTCAATCGAATCCTTGTTCACGTTATTACACACACGGGTGGCAGCAGATTTACCGCCTGCTGCCGAAAATGCGTGGCAGCGATTATTGGCAATGAACAGCAATGAACGTTTGGCTTTGGCATTGCGTGTATTGCGTCAAAAAACCGCTGAAACCGATGATGATGTCGGTTTATGGGTACATGCGGTTTTACAAGTGGTGTGGACACATTCGGCAATGCGACTGGCTGAAAATGAGCTGCCTGAAAATGCGGTATTGCCGCGTGAAGAGCGCAGTGTTTGCCCTTGCTGCGGCAATGATGCCGTCGGTTCGGTAATTATCAGCGGCGGTGAATGGGACAATCTGCGCTATTTGCACTGCGCTTTATGCAATAGCCGTTGGAATGCACTGCGTGCCAAATGCACCTTTTGCGGCAACACCAAAGACATGAGTTTACAAAGTATCGAAGACGCACAAAATGGAACGGCTTTGTCTGCCGCTTACGGTGAATGCTGCGAATCATGCC
Source organism: Stenoxybacter acetivorans DSM 19021 (assembly GCF_000745895.1). Taxonomy (GTDB): domain Bacteria; phylum Pseudomonadota; class Gammaproteobacteria; order Burkholderiales; family Neisseriaceae; genus Stenoxybacter; species Stenoxybacter acetivorans. Next base: position 23,801 of record NZ_JQKE01000013.1, read on the forward strand.
ACGGCTACCGCAAAGGCTATCGGCTCGGAAAACAAACGAACGCTGACCCCATTGCCGATGATTTGGCAAGCTTGATATTGGATATGCTGCTGGTTGAAAACGGCTATTTGCGCGGCGGCGGCAATCCGTTTTTATTGACGGGAACAGCCGGTAAATAAAAAGTTCACCGCATAATCAAATGGATTGGCTTCATTGCGTTTTTCGGATATACCGCAGAAACAGCAACGGCATCAACTGCGTTATTATTGATTAAATCCATCTTCCCTGTTTTCCGCCTTTGGGCGAAAAGCAGGTTTCAGGCGGATATACATGGTTTTAGTAACGGTTGCCACCACATTGCCGTGTCGATCTTTAATGTCGTTTGCAACTTGCGGCAAGTATTTCTCGCCGTTTTGCGTGTGTTCGCGCACGGCTTTTAAAAAATCATCGTCCAAACGGCATTCAACAAATACTTTGCCCACACCCGGTTTTTTGAAATCAATGTGCGCCTCTTTATCCCAAACAAAATACCGCTTGCCCATAATACCCAGCAGCATCAAAGAATAAATCGGATCAATCATGGCAAACAGGCTGCCGCCAAATTGTGTTCCGTTGGCATTTTTTGTTCCCGGCCAATCTTTTAATACCACTTTGCAATACCGAAAATCCGCACTTAATTGTTCAATTTTGATGCCGCTGAATAAAAACGGCGGCCAAATATTCAAAATAAAACGCACCAGCCACGGACGTTCAAACAACCACATTTTCATGCTTCCCCTGCCGCCTCTTTGTGAAAAAATAGGTGCTGTATCTGAAGATTAATGCCGCTTTTTGTGTGTAAACCCTGCGCGGCGGCAGTAAATTTAATCACCGCCAAAGCCTGATTATCCCCACCAACATTAACGCAGTTAATCAATAAGCCTACTTCTTCGCCGCCGCCGTTCCATACGGTTTCTCCCGCTGCCAATGCCGATGATGCGTTCAACAGCACCAAGCCGCGTTTTACCTGCCCTCGGTATTGGGCGCGGGCAATGATTTCCTGACCTGGGTAGCAGCCCTTGCGAAAATGCACACCGCCGATCAGATGCTGATTGAGCATTTGCGCGACACAGGTTTCTGTGGTGGCTGCGCTGATCCACGCATAGCCGCATTGCAGTTCATGTAGCTGCCACGCTTTTTCGGCAGATTCGTCAAAATCGGGCAAATCCGCCGCCGCGCCTGCCAGCATTGTCCCGCCGTGCGGCAAAGCAATACGCCATACCGCATGACGGTATTCAACAGGCAATACCAAAGCGGGCGTATCCGGCAAATCTGCAATCTTATTACCAACCCATTCACCCGCCACCGCTGTATCAGAATCTGCCGTCAAAACCACTTTACTGCGCAGTACATACATTTTTAACCGCTTAATCATGGCTTCGATTAAATCTTTTGCCATAATCAGTAATAAATCATCGCCTCTGTTGAGCACCACCATATTTGCCAGCACCCGCCCTTTTGGGGTGTTATATGTGGCATAGCAGGCTTGATTTTCTGCCAAATGATTGATGTCATTGGACAACTGGTTGTGTAAAAAAACATGGCGGTCTTCACCGCTGACACAAACCGTACCGAAAAACGGCAACAGGCTACCTGAAAAAGCATTCATAACGGTATTTTCTTTCTGCCTTAATCAAAATACAGCGGCTCATTTTTGAAAATGACGCTGTCGGAATTGTGTGTATCTTAAAAAATATACGGTTTTGTTTTAAAAGCAAACCGCTCGCCCAAACCACGCAATACCGCACAGCCAATTTATATTTTTTCAATCTATTTAAATAAGGGTTACACCAAACAAATATCAGTAATGCGGCGGAATTTCGTCTTCGGCGCGCGCGGGATTTGCCCATTCGTTTTTTTCAGGCAGCCGCTGATACAGCAAACGCAGCTGGGCTTGTTGCAAAGACAGTGTTTCTTGCAATCGTGCAACGGTATCGCTCAAACTTTCCAATAAATCTTCTTGCCAAGCAACACGGATTTCCAATTCTTCCAAACGGCGGTGTTCATGCTGATTACTCATTTTTCCTACTCAATTCTTTTAAAAACAATAAACCCGCTGCATGAATCGCATTTCAAAAATCAAACACCCAATCCGATGGGCAACGCGGCACATACAACGAGTTTCTTATTCAGTGTTTATCGGTATAGCGTTTACCATTCAGCGGCTGACACAATGGCTTCAATCATTCAATACAATACAGCCGAAACAATCAATCCGTTACTGCAAAACAACAGAATGCTGTTTCAGGCTGTCTGAAAAGCCGCCGCACAGGCACAATGCCGCTACAACTGCTGATATTCCGATAACAACTGTTCCTGCATATTTAAAGGCGCATCACCGTCTGACAAAGCAACGCGCTGATAGCTGCCGTCTGCCTGCATTTGCCAAGCACGCTGATTGTCGGACAATGCCAGAGTAAACGCTTCACGAATAATGCGTGCTTGTAAATCACGATTTTCAATCGGCACACAGGTTTCGATGCGTCGGAACAGATTGCGCCCCATCCAATCGGCACTGGCAATCCATAGCTTAATATTACCTTGATTTTCAAAATAAAATACGCGTGAATGCTCCAATAAACGACCAATAATTGAACGCACACGAATATTTTCAGACAGCCCTTTCACGCCCGGGCGCAACACGCACATGCCGCGTACCACCAAATCAATGGATACGCCTGCTTGACTGGCCTCATACAAAGCATGAATCATGCTTGGCTCAACCAAGGAATTCATCTTCGCCATAATTCGGGCGGGTTTACCGGCTTTGGCGGCGGCTTGCTCATTGCGGATACTGTCAATCAGCATGGGATACAAGGTAAACGGGCTTTGGGTAATTTTACGCAAATGGCTCGGCTGCCCCAAACCGGTGATTTCCATAAAAATAGTATTGACATCAGCGGTAAGGTCTTCATCGGCGGTCATGAAACCGAAATCGGTATAGATACGCGAAGTGCCTTGATGATAATTGCCCGTACCCAAATGGGCATAGCGTTTAAACTGCCCGTTTTCGCGGCGCACGATTAAAGCCATTTTGGCGTGCACTTTATAACCGAACACACCATACACCACATGCGCACCCACTGCTTCCAGTTTACTTGCCCAAGCCACATTGGTTTCTTCATCAAACCGCGCCATGAGTTCCACCACCACCGTTACCTGCTTGCCGGAAGAAGCGGCTGCCATTAAGGCGGCAATTAAATCGGAATTGCTGCCGGTGCGGTAAATCGTCATTTTAATGGCGACCACTTGCGGATCAACGGCAGCTTGCTGAATCAGGCGCACAGTGGGTTCAAATGATTGGTAAGGGTGGTGCAGCAAGACATCTTGGCGGCGAATCACTTCACATAAGGCGCGATTATGCGTCAATTCCAATGGTGTACCGGCGGCAAAGGGCAGGAATTTCAACTCGGGGCGGTTTATCATGTCCGGAACCGACATTAACCGCACCAAATTCACCGGTCCATTCACTCGATACAGGGCTTCTTGTCCCAATTGGAATTGCTGCAATAAAAATTGATAAATGCGCGGCGGACAATTTTCTGCCACTTCCAAACGCACACCTTCACCGTATTGACGGTCGCGCAGCTCATCTTGAATGGCCGTGCTTAAGTTTTCAATGTTTTCTTCGCCCACATTCAAATCACTGTTGCGGGTAATGCGGAATTGATAACACCCTTTCACCACCATGCCGGTAAACAAAGTATGGACATGCGCATGTAAAATGGAAGACAAAAACACAAAACCGTCGTTGCCATCGCAAATTTCAGGCGGCAGTTTCACCACGCGCGGCAAAATACGCGGTGCTTGCACAATTGCCATACCGCCGATTCGTCCAAACGCATCTTTGCCGTCTAACTCCACCGCAAAGTTAAGTGATTTATTCAAAAGACGCGGAAACGGGTGTGATGGATCTAAGCCCAGCGGCGTGAGTATTGCCAGCAATTCCGATTGAAAATAATCCGCCACCCATTGCCGCTGCGCCTCGCTCCAAGAACGGCGCGGATAAAAATAAATACCCTTTTCCTGAAGTGCCGGAATTAAGTCTTCATTAAACAAGCGGTATTGTTCGGCAATGATTTTATGCGCTTCAGCAGACACTTTGCTGATGACTTCCGAGGGTAAATCACCGTTTGCCAGCGGTGTTTTCGGATGCAACCTTTGGGTTTGTCTGAGCCACGCCATGCGCACTTCAAAAAACTCATCAAGATTGGACGATACAATGCACAAAAACCGCAAACGCTCCAAAAGCGGAATACTGCTGTCTTGCGCTTGTGCCAATACACGGCTGTTAAACGCCAATAAACTTAATTCCCGGCACAGCAACGGCTGCTCAATACTGCCAAAATCAACGGCAGCTGCCGGCACCGGCGCAGAAATTTCAGCCGCCAATACCGATTCGGTTTCCGCAGCATCGGCTTCGCTGTTTTCCGAACTTGGCACAGACGGAATAAACAATGCAGACACACTTTCTGCTTTTACTTGCCGTGCATACGCATCACTCAAAGGGTCCGGCTGCAAGACTAAAGGAGATTCTGATTCGTTCATGTTCCGATTTCCTGTGGATTAAACACCGATGACAATAGCATTAATGATGCGTCAACCAAGTATCAAGCGCGTATCGCGGTTTAATAACAGCCACTATTGCGGCGGTGTATAGCCGCCAATTGACGCAGCACCTTCGCCGAAAAAATAATTTTCCATTTGCTGGGCGATGTATTCACGCGCCCGCACATCTGCCAGACTTAAGCGGTTTTCGTTAATCAGCATGGTTTGGTAACGCAGCCAACCATCCCACGCTTCTTGCGACACATTATCAAAAATACGTTTGCCCAAAGCATTGGGTAAAGGCGGAAATTTCATGCCCGGGGCTTCTTTGCCCAGTTTGACACATTGCACCATACGGCTCATGGAATAAACTTTCTTAATGTAGCGTGATAATTGAAGCATTGTATAGCGTAAAAAAACGAAAATCCAGCCAAATACCGCTCACGCCGGCAAGCAATTTCCCCTGTATTTCAAGCAGTCTTGACCTTCTCCCCTTGTCTAAAGGCGTGGATTCCTGCGGCGTTTAGCTAACTCACTTTAACGGGTTTCTGCTGCTGATTGCCCTACTGCGCAATTCACTTCACAAACGCTGACGATTTGCACAAGATAAGGGTGTATCCAGTTGATTAATACGAAAGAAAAACCATCCATGTAAAAAATCACCTCGTTATTTACACTTTATCATCAAAATAAAAATAGCGTTCTCATACCTCATACGATGTTGCTCTATGTAAGAAATTGGTGAAGTTTCCTTGTATTGTAATCATTAGATAGAACGGTTTAAGCGATCACCATTGTAATGAATTTAGAAAATTTGCATCTGATCCATGTATTGAAAAACATTTCCCATGCGTGAGAGCGTCATTGGGGAGTGGGCTTAGGGTGAAGGCTTCCTGAATATTTCAACAATCCGGTGGTTTTGGCAGAAAACCCTGCTTCCACAATTAGCTAAACGCGGGAAGTCATGAATGCGCATTCTCAAGGTTACGGCGCACGCCGATTTCTTGTTGAATATAACGAATCAGTATTTTTGTCAGCGGTAAAAAAGGGGTATTTTTCATGCTCACCAAATAGTACGGAACACTTGGTATGGGTGGTAGATTTTGGAGTGCTTGGATTTTATCGCCGTAATGTAAAAATTGAGTAATGTCGCTAAAAAAGCAGGATAAACAATCGGTTGTACTCACCAAATCAGCCGCATGCCCTAATGAACCGGTGTAGCAAGACACTTTGAGTGTGATACCCGAATGCAACATTTTTTCATAAAATTCTTGATGCCAACCAATTTGAGACATTGGAAAAATCCATTGTTGTTCTTTAAGTTCGTCCATGGATTGAGCGGTTAATGCAGGGTGATTTTTTCGGGCGAATATGGAATATTGCAAGGACATCAATTTTTCAAAATTAAATTCTAATTTGTGTTTAGCAGGATTGATGGTACTGATACAAAAATCCAGATAACCTTCTTTCAGCTGATTGAGCATAGCACTGGACTGCCCCTCGTAAAGAGACACCGTTGATTGCGGGTAATCTTTCAGAAAACGCGATAAGGCCTTGGACACAATACTTTGGTAGAAACTGGAGCCAATGCCAATGCTGATATGACCTTTATATTTTTCAATTTCTTGTTTGATCTCTTCCTCCGCAAGACTTAGCTCTTTCAAGATAATCGATATATGCCGAGAGAATTTTCTACCCTGTGCCGTTAAGCTCATGCCTGAAGCTGCTCGAGAAAATAATTGCACACCTAAGGACGCTTCTAAATTTTGGATATTGCGCGTCAAAACCGGTTGAGCAACATTCAATAACTTACTGGCAGAGCGGATGCTGCCGCATTCTACGATGGCATGAAAGGTTTTGAGGTAGGCTATTTTTATTGTCATAAGTCAAGAAATCCAAAAAACAGTGGTTTGTCGGACAGGGATATTGTTTCACCTTGATATTGCATTTCCCTGTTGCTTTATTTTAAATAATTTATATATTTCAGTTAGTTAATTAACAAATCAATGCAAATCAGCGTGTTCGTTATGTTTTAGGGTGATATTAGAAATAATAATATCACTTAATTTTGTCATCTTGTTACCTATCGTGCATAGCGTTAATTTTCACACCATAAGCACACACGTGCTTTGTTAATTTCTATATCAATAACGTAGGAGTATTAGCCGATGTATGAAGAAATCAACACATGGTTTGAAGAGCTTTCAGGTGGCCTGAAATTTAATTACGGAGTTTTTATATGTTAATGCTATTAATACAAGTTGCCATCATGGCCTTCTTTGTTATCTACGGTTTAAAAGCCGGTGGTGCCATGGGCGTGGGTATTTTTTCCATGTTGGCATTGTTTGTGATGATTTTTGTCTTTAAATTGCCTCCCGGCGGGATTCCTTGGACAGCCATTATTATCATTTTATCCATCGCGATTGCAGGTGGTTTATTGGAGGCATCAGGAGGTTTAGATTATTTGGTTTACCAAGCCGGCCGTCTGATTCAAGCAAAACCGGAAGCCATTACTTTTGTAGCACCTTTGGTGGTATTTTTCTTCGTATTCGGTGTCGGCACGGCCAACATCGCCTTGGCGTTAGAGCCGGTGATTGCGCGCACTGCATTGCGTGCACGGGTCCGTCCTGAACGCCCCTTGGTGGCCACTGTTACTGCGGCCAATATGGGCTTGCTGGCTTCTCCTGCCGCATCCAGTGCCTTGACTGCGATTGCTTTATTGGGCGGTCATAACTTTACCATTGGTCAATACATGGCCATTGTCTTGCCGTCCGGTGTTATCGCCACCATCGCACTGTCTGTTTTCATGTGCTTTGTGGGTAAAAAACTGACCGATGAACCAAAATACCAAGAATTGCTGAAAGAAGGTAAATTGGAAGTGAATGTCGGCAATGCGCAAGAAAAACCGGTGTTCACCAAAAACCAAATTCTGTCTGTTGCTGTGTTTATGGGTGCTATTGCCTGTATTCTTACCTTGGGTTTATATGCACCGTTATTGCATGCCATTACCGCACCCTTGGCCAACGGCAAATACATTCCTTCTGCTCAAATCGTGATTATTTTCATGTTTATGGCTGCCGGCGGGATCATGTTCTTGACCAAAATCAGCCCCAATGCGGTGTTCAAAACCAAAATTTTCACCGCCGCTGTTGCCGCCGCCGTTGCCGTATTAGGCCCGGGTTGGTTGGGTGCCACCATTTTCAATGCACCTGAAAATGCCGCCGTATTAAAAGAGAGCCTGGGCCATATCATTCAAGCCTATCCTTGGATTACCGTTGTGATTTGCGGCATTGTGGCAACATTCGTGATGTCTCAAACCGCCATCATCACCATCGTGTATCCCTTGGCATTGGGTTTAGGCGTACCTGCTCCTTTCTTGGCTGCCATGATTCAAGCAGTTAACGTGAACTACTTTATTCCCGCACAACCCACTTTATTGTTTGCTGAGGAAATTGATATTACCGGTACCACACAAAAATACCGTTTCTGGCTGCCGGGTGTATTTTCCTTAATTGTTTCTATTGCAGCGGGTTTGTTGATTTGGAAATTGTTCCTGTAATGAAATAGAAGCAATAAAGTTTTGAATTTAGTGTTGTAAAACAATGTAATACAGAAAGCTCAGACAACCTTTGAATTAGGTGGGAATAAATGGTCCATCAATTAATATTGGTTATGATTTCTAACAATGAGGTTGTTCGATCTGCTTATTTTTAAAACATAAACACAGAAATGCTCAAAAATCCATAAACAAATAATCCATTCATCATGTTTTATTTAAGCGATGTGATTTATATGCTATCTGCGTAAGAAACAATTATTTTAATGAAAGATTTTAAAATGAAAAAATTAATAATTACTTCCTTGAGCCTCTTGCCGATGATTGCTTCGGCTGAAGTGGTTTTATATGGTCAAATCCGCGCCGGTTATGAAGTGAACGCCACAAAGTTCAGTAAAAGTACAGATACAGACAAAAGCTACCACAATGGTGTAGCAGACTGGAATTCCCGCATTGGTTTCAAGGGAGAAGAAGATTTGAATAATGGCTTGAAAGCCATTTGGCAGTATGAAACCAGAACCCCTGTAACCGGATCCGGCACTTCACCACGCGACAGCTTTATCGGCTTACAAAGTCCTTATGGTACATTCAAAGCCGGTTATGTCAGCAACTACCACCTCGCACCGATGGGCGGCAAAAACAGCCCCAATCAATTTTTATCCAGCAGTATCAACTCGGTATTGTCCATTGGTCGATTTGTACGCGGTGAGGCGCGTTATCACTCGATTCGTTATGATTCGCCGGATCTGTCCGGTTTCAGCGGAACTTTGCAATATTCGCCGCGTGATAATCGCGACGATACCCTGGATAGCCGCGTCAATAATCACAAAGGCAAAACTTCTGAAGTCCTTGCCGGTGGTATGAATTATCAAAATTCAGGCTATTTTATCCGTTACGGTATTGATTATTTGAAAAATAACAGCCCAGTTGACAGCGGTGCTGATGGTCAAATTCATCGTGCGGAAATCGGCTACGATGCCAATAATTTATTATTGGTGGGCGCTTATCAACGCGCCAAAAACTTTGATAAAGCATTTAATCCGGCATCTCCCTACGCGCGATACCTGTTCAGCAAAGCAGGTAAAGGCGCAGCTTCCGGCATCAGCACCCAAGAAGTGGCTGTAACCGCCGCATACAGAATAGGCAACATCGTACCAACCGTAACTTATGCACATGGCTGGGATGTGAAAACGACTTGCTCAAACACTGCCGACTGCGGTGGTTTAGAAAAAGGCAGCGCCATTAAAAACACCTCTTACAGCAAAGTTATTGTTGGTGCACAGTATCTCTTCTCAAAACGAACCTGGTTGTATGGACACGTTGCTTATTTAGAAGAAGGATTGGGTTTGAGTAAAGGTTATACCGGAAAATCCTTGGGCAAAGCGCGTACCGTTGGTTCAGCTGTGGGGCTGAGACATTTCTTCTGATGATTGCTGTTTGATTCAATATAAATTTATTTATTTGATACAGGAGATGTAAATGAAAAAAATAACTTTGGCTATGGTGGCAATAATGACATCATGTGTCGGACTTACCGGCTGTGCATCTAAACAGAAACAGCCATTCAAGTGGTCAGAATCCACTATTGATGAACTGCATCAGGCATTTTCTCGTGGGAATATCAATTGTCGTGAAGTCGTCGAAGGCTATATTCGTCGTATTGATGCTCTGGATAAAAAAGGTCCGGGATTTAACAGCATCATAACCCTAAATCCTGATGCTCTGAACAGAGCTGCGGAACTGGATCGGCAAAAAGATAAAAGTATTCCACTCTGGTGTGTACCTGTCATTGTGAAAGACAACATCAATACAGCAGATATGCCCACCACTCTGGGGATGAAAGCACTGAAAAACAGCCGACCACCAGAAGATGCAGATATTGTAAAAAAACTCAAAAAAGAGGGCGCAATAATACTCGGCAAAGCCAATATGGATGAGCTCGCGATTTCTATGCTTGGGCTTTCATCCTCTGGCGGGCAGACCCTTAATGCTTATGTTTTGTCAAATGGCCCTGGGGGATCAAGCGGAGGTACGGCTACTGCGGTATCAGCAAGTTTCGCAATGGTTGGACTGGGCACTGATACAGGTGGTTCAATCCGAATTCCCTCTGCCCTTGCAGGCCTGACCGGAATACGTCCAACTCGTGCACTGGCAGATTTGAATGGAGTAGCCCCGCTGTCAATTACCCAGGATACGGTTGGTCCTATGTGCCGTCAGGTAAAAGACTGTGCAAATATTCTTCGCTTTACTGAATTAAATTCAACGGCGGAACGGCAGAAGAATATTATGAATGCACTGAACAGTTCCGGATTGAAAGGTGCCCGTCTTGCGATGGTATCAGGGATGTTCCCCTCAAGAACAAAGGAGAATCAGGAATACTGGGAAGTCATTGATGAAGCTATTGATGCCATCAAGCAGGCTGGTGCAACAGTTGATGTGGTTGAATTACCTGAACAGGATGAGATTCTGAATAAATATATGAGTCTCTCACGTTATGAAATCAAGTCTGGTCTGGATATGTATCTCCAAAGCTGGCCTTCTGATCAAGATAAACATCTGCGGAGCTATGACGAATTACTTACGAGTAAGGGGTATACGCCAGAAATAGAAAAATGGCTGGTTTTATATAAAGAGAAAAGTGAAAACAGACTCAACGACCCAGACTGGAAAAAGAATACGCAAGGGCGGCAGGTATTTGTCCGAAAACAAATCAGCAAGGTAATGGATGGAAAGGTTTCTTATGATGCACTCCTGTATCCTACATTAACACAGCTGAATGTTCCCCTTGGGAATAATACTGAAGGCCGAAAAAATGTCAGTTTGAGCTCATTTTCAGGATTGCCGGCAGTTTCCTTCATGGCAGGAATGGCCGGAGGAAAAGAGCCTCAGCCTGTTGCACTCGAATTTTTGGGGCGAGCATTTTCAGAACCATTGCTGATTAATCTTGTTAGGGGATACGAAATGGTTCACCCGGTTCGTGTCGCCCCAGATCAGGCACCCGAACTACCCTAATAAATGTACATATATACCGCCTGGGTAGAATATTTCTGCGGTATATTCATTAACAAAAATACCCTTAGACATTATTGAATATGGGTTCTTAGAGATAACCTTATAGGAGTACTTTCCATGAATCAAACACAACTGATTACCTTCATCACTGACTACATTGAAGCCAATCAAGAAAAATTAGATGATATTGCCAAACAGATTTTCGATTTTGCTGAAGTCCGTTTTGAAGAATACAAATCTTCTGCTCTCATCAGTCAAGTCCTGGAAGATGCCGGTTTTTCGATCCGTCGTGGTGTCGGTAAACTTGACACAGCATTTATCGCTGAATTTTCAAACAAAGCCAACAAACCTGTCGTTGCTTTTTTAGGTGAATACGATGCTTTGCCAAATCTTAGCCAAATCCCTGGTTTGGCGCAGCAACAAGCTGAAATCCCTGACGGAAGCGGTCACGGCTGCGGTCACAACCTCCTTGGTACTGCCTCACTTGGGGCAGCCTTGGCAGTCAAGGAAGCCTTACTCAAGTTCGATCTTTCAGGCAGCGTTCGCTACTACGGCTGTCCTGCTGAAGAGGGCGGTTCCGGTAAAACCTTTATGGTTCGAGACGGCGTTTTCGATTATGTCGATACCGCTATCTGCTGGCACCCTGCACCTGATAATATCATTTGGGGCGTTAGCACCCTTGCCAATATCCAAGCCGAGTATGCTTTCAAAGGCATTAGCTCGCACGCGGCGGCTGCCCCGGAAGTTGGGCGAAGTGCCCTTGATGCCGTTGAATTGATGAATGTTGGTGCTAACTACTTGCGCGAACACGTGCCGAGCGATGTGCGTTTTCACTATGCGATTACAGATACAGGCGGTAAATCACCGAATGTCGTCCAAGCCGATGCCAAAGTCTTGTATCTGATTCGTGCACCACAGATCGCTACGGTCAATGATGTTTACGCTCGAATTTCTAATATTGCCAAAGGTGCTGCCCTAATGACTGGGACAGAAGTTACCATCAGATTTGACAAGGCTTGTTCAAACTACTTGCCAAATCACATACTGGCCAGCACCATGGACGATATTTTCCATGAACTCGGCGCTCCGGCCTTTAACGCTGAAGAAATCGCTCTGGCTAAGGAAATCCGCAAGTCCATTCCGGAAGTCAATCGCCAACGTGAATTTGTTTCAGAAATGCTCACGGCAGAGGGCAAAGCCATGGAACTCGCAGCCAAAGACAAAGATTTGTCCGACTTCATCTATCCTTATGGTCCGGAAGCTGCTAACCTCATCTTATCCGGGTCAACTGATGTTGGTGATGTCAGCTGGAAAGTCCCAACGGTACAATGTTTAGTCGCATCACACACCCGTCAAACAGCAGCCCACACATGGCAATGGACCACAACCGGTAAAACATCTATCGGTCTTAAAGGTATGCGTCATGCTGCAAAAATCATGGGTGCAACAGGTTTGAAACTCTTTGTTGAACCGGAACTCATCACCGCTGCAAAAGCAGAGTTAGACAACAAAACACAGCAAATGCCTTACCAAAACCCGATTCCTGTCGGTGTTGACCCAAATAACCAGAAATGATAGTTTGTTGATGTTATTATCTGGAATTTGCGGCTTCGCTTAACAGCCAATATGAAATTTGCCGATTTATGTTGCTACGGTTTACTCGTAGCAACATTTTTTGGCATTTAAAAACAGAGATTTAATGATTTTGTAAATATTTTTCAGCACAATATATCAAAATTTGATGTTTATTCCTCTATTTAAGCAGGAATTTCTACTGTATTTGACAATGTTCCGCCAACTCACTTCGGTGGGTTTCTGTTGCTGACGGTCTTACTGCACAATTCACTTCACAACCGCTGCAGACAATGCTGCCCAATGCTTAACTGTCGGCTTTTGCCATTACAGCCAATTGTTCGGCAATACCTGCCTGAATTTTTTCCAAAGAATCCATTTTAATTTCGTGATAGGCTTCCTGAAGCGCGTAGCAAAAGCCCTCAGCATCAGTACCGCCGTGGCTTTTAATCACCACACCGCGCAAACCCAGAAAAATTGCACCATTAAACCGACGGGGATCTAATCGGGTTTTAAATCCTTTTAATATCGGCAAAGCAAGCAAAGCCGCCGCTTGGGCAAATAAAGTACGGGTAAATTCTTCTTTAATCGCACCGCCCATAAATTTCACCGCACCTTCAATGGTTTTTAAGACAATGTTGCCGACAAAACCATCAGCAACAATCACATCAACTTCACCACTGAATACCGCATCGCCTTCCACATTACCGACAAAATTCAGCCCGCTGCCTGAAAGCTGTTGAAATGCCTGTTTTGCCGCTTCATTGCCCTTAATGTCTTCCGTACCGACATTCAGCAAACCTACGCGCGGACGGCTTTTTTCAGGGAACATGGCAGACACCAGCTCACTGCCCATTACCGCAAACTGCATCAGCTGATCACCACTGCAATCTACGTTTGCACCCAAATCCAACACCAACGTTAATTGATTGTTCTTACCGGGTAGAAATTTGGCGATGGCAGGACGGTCAATACCGTCAATGGTTTTTAACACAAACCGCGCCGTTGCCATAAGTGCGCCGGTATTGCCCGCCGATACTGCCGCTTGCGCTTTACCCGCTTTTACTTGGTTAATCGCCACACGCATTGATGAGTCTTTTTTGTTTTTCAACGCCGATTGCGGCATTTCGTCCATATCCACAACTTCACTGGCATGCTGAACGCTGATGCGTGGATTGTTTAACTCATTATTGACCGACAAGGCTGCCTGAATTTTGGATTCATCGCCAACCAAAATCACATACACGTCAGATTGCTGTTTTAAAAACAGCGATACGCCCGGCAGGGTAACTGCCAAGCCCACATCGCCGCCCATGACATCAACTGCTATGGTTTTAATACTCATTTCCAATTTTCCGTTTCATTGATGAGAACCATTTTGACATTCTGCTTTATTCGCATGCCAAATTCGTTCTTAATTCCGTTACAGCCAAAATACAAAAATATTCACGCACCGCCATTGCTGCGAAACACAGCAGACAATTCATTGTTTGCAACTCGGTCTCTTGGCGAAGGATTATCCTGCCGGCATACGTTCTTGCAATAATGTGCCTGTATGCGCGTATTTCATTGTTGCTTGACTGTATTCTGAGCGATGCCGTGTATTTTTTGTTTATCGCGATTCAATTCACAACGGCTCCGCAGATACCCCCTCAATGACAGAAATAATTAAATCAAGCGTATCAAATCTTAAAATAATAACTGTGCAACACAAAAAAGCCAGTAATTGCATCAACAATGCTGGCTTTATTTATTACCCAACGATAATGGTTATTCGGGTGTTACCCGAGTACAATCATTCACCTTTGGTTTTAACCACTTTGCGGCCGCGGTACATGCCGTTGGGCGAAATGTGGTGGCGCAAATGCACTTCACCGGTATTGGCATCGGTTGCCAAATGAATGGTGCTTAACGCATCGTGTGAACGGTGCATGCCGCGACGCGAGGGCGATTTTTTGTTTTGTTGAACTGCCATGTCATTGCTCCTGAAATCAGTCTGAATAAAATAAATACAAATGGGATTGATGTTTTACTGCTTGTCGGTTAATGCTGCCAAAGCCGCAAAGGGATGCGTTTTATCCGATTGGGCAGGCATGTCTTCGCTGCACTCATCGTGCTTGGGAGAAAACGGCAGTGCCATTAAAATCTGGTCTTCCAACAGGGTTTGCGCGTTTATTTGTGCTTCAAAAACCGCACCGTCCAAAGCATCATCTGCCAGCATGGCTTCATCCAATGCCTGTTCGTCGGCAAACAACACCATGTGCGCACTTTCGTTTAACGTTTGTGTCATTGCCCGCAAACACCGCTGGCACTGCAAATGCACTTGCCCGCTCACTTCAATATCCACAAACGGACGCTGCCATCTGTCCACACCGCCCGTTAAGCGATAAGCCAACCGATCATTGGCATCAAGCAAAAGCTCATGCCCGCTGACACGGCTGTCCAACTCACTCAAAACAAGTTCGCCCGCCAGCTGCTGACGCGACTGCGTAAACAAATCGGCATCAATCCCAATTAAATTAAGGCTTAGCATAAACGGAGCATGGTATAATTTTTTATCTTTTTTGTCAATGAGTTTACCGCCATGTCTTGCCCAAGCACCTTGGTTTTGGCATCAACTTCCCGTTTTCGCCAGCAACAACTTGAGCGTTTAAATATTCCTTTTCAGGCAGCCAAACCAATATTTGACGAAACACCGCTGGCACACGAAACCGCGCCACAAACGGCATTGCGTCTGGCTGAGGGCAAAGCGCGCTCATTGGCGGCAGATTACCCAAATGCTTTAATCATCGGCGCAGATCAAGTGGCTTTCTGCGGCAATCAACAATTGGGTAAACCGTTAACCACGGACAAAGCACAACAAATGCTGTCTTTTCTCAGCGGCAAAACCGTGTATTTCTACAGCAGCGTGGTATTGCTCAACACTGCCGCCAACCGCATTCATCGGCACACAGACACCACCGCCGTTACCATGCGCACTTTAAGTGAAAACCAAATCATGCGTTATCTGGCACAAGAACCCGATGCAGTGCATTGTGCCGGCGCGGCAAAAAGCGAGGGATTGGGAACACTGCTGATTGAACACATCAACAGCACCGACCCCAACGCCTTAATTGGTTTACCCCTTTTCCGACTAATTGATTTTTTACTGGCAGAAGGTTTTCCCCTGTTATGACCCAAACCAACACACCAACGCTCTATCTGATTCCCACGCCCTTGGGCAATGCCGACACCCCTTGTCTGCTGCCGCACGAGCAAGCAAAAATCATCGGCTTAACCGACTTTGTGGTCGAAGCCGAAAAAACCGCCCGCGCTCACCTGAAAGCATTCGGCATCAGCACACCCATTCGTGAACTTCGTCTCAGCACACTCAATGAACACACCGCCGAGCGCGACATTCCCGCCCTGCTGACACCTTTGCAGCAAGGGCGCAGCATGGGTTTACTCAGCGAAGCCGGCTGCCCTGCCGTTGCCGATCCGGGTGCACAATTGGTGGCTCTGGCGCATCAACACGGTTTCACGGTAATGCCGCTGGTAGGACCTTCCAGCATTATTATGGCGTTAATGGCTTCCGGTGCGAACGGGCAATGCTTTGCTTTCAAAGGCTATTTACCCGCCGACAAAATCGAACGGCAAAGCTGTCTGAAAGACTTGGAAAAACGCGCCCGCCTTGCCGATGAAACCCAGCTTTTCATTGAAACCCCATACCGAAACGATGCTTTATTAAATGATGCCGTAGCAACACTGCACCCGCAAACCCGTTTGTGCATTGCCACCGACTTAACCCTGCCCACCCAAACCATCATCAGCCAATCGGTGGCAGACTGGAGAAAAATGCCCGCATTGCCCATACTGAAAAAACGCCCTTGCTTATTTGTGTTGTATGCACACCCTACGCAAAATCATTAAATATCGGTTATAGTAATGCCATTTTCCACACAGCCGAATGGATACCTCATGAAACACCCACGCTTACTTTGGTTCAGCTTTGCCGTTTGCGCGGCTTCATTGCTGAGTGCCTGCCACAATAACAACAACGGCTTTCAAGCCAATACACCTGAAAATCCGCCCATGATTGCTTCTTCAACCGCTGCACCTGCTACACCTGTTGCACCCGTTCAACCTGAAAACATACAAACCACTGCCTCCGGTTTACAATACAGCATCACCAAAGCCGGCAGCGGCAAAACCCCGAAAGCCGATGACATGGTTACCGTGAAATACATTGGTCGTCTGCCTGACGGCACTGTGTTTGACAGCACCGATAAACACGGCGGACAACCCGTCAGTTTCGCGCTCAATCAAGTGATTGCGGGCTGGACAGAAGGCTTGCAATTGGTGCAGGAAGGCGGCGCGGTTACTTTATTCATTCCGCCGGAGTTAGGATACGGCGAACGCGGCGTACCCGGAGCCATTCCGCCGAACAGCCCATTGATATTTGAAGTGGAATTACTGAAAGTGGGCAATTAACCTCTTCCTCCCCTGTCTAAAGGCAGGGGATTTTTACTGGTGCCCTGCGGTATTCTGCCGATTCACTTCGGTGGGTTTCTGCCGCTGGTTGCCTGACTGTACAATTCATTTCACAGATACTGCGGGCAAGCCCTGCTCTGAATAAGGTTACCGCATGGCAAGTATCGCTTGCTCACGCCGCAATACGATATGAACAAAAAAACAACACATAATCCAAGCCCAATAACTGCTTGCCAGCTTCGGTAATTAACGGCATTATAACAAGCAAGCAATTTTCTGAGTTATTGAAGGTAACGATTATGGCAGTCAATCTTCAGGCAGCCGCTGATAAAGACATTCTCAGCATTGATGGCGTGCAGGTTTATGTCGGACAAGCGGGCATCAAAAAAACAGGGCGTGATGACATCACATTGATTGTCTTGAATTCCGCCAACAGTGTTGGTGCGGTGTTCACTCAAAATCGTTTTTGCGCCGCACCGGTGCAAATTGCCAAGCAGCATTTAGCAGGGCATTATCCCATTCGTGCGCTCATCATCAATACAGGTAATGCCAACGCCGGCACAGGAAAAAAAGGGCGTGATGATGCGCTGTTGGTGTGCCAATCCGTTGCCAAACAGCTCTCTTGTGCACCCGGACAGGTATTGCCCTTTTCAACGGGCGTGATTTTAGAGCCCTTGCCCGCCGAAAAAATTATTGCCGCTCTGCCCAAAGTCAAACCCGTTCATTGGACACAAGCGGCAGCGGCGATTATGACTACCGATACCGTGCCGAAAGCCGCCAGCCGCCAAGTAATCATTGACGGCAAACCCGTTCGGTTCACCGGCATTGCCAAGGGCGCGGGCATGATACACCCCAATATGGCAACCATGCTCGGCTTTATCTTCACTGATGCCGCCATTGCTCAACCCGTATGGCAGCAATTGGTCCGTGATGCGGCACAAACTTCGTTCAATGCCATTACTGTTGACGGCGACACCAGCACCAACGACAGTTTTGTAGCAGTAGCAACAGGCAAAAGCGGCATGACCAAAATTCAATCGTTTGACGATGCCAATTGCGCCGCCGTTGCCGCCGCTTTATCCGATTTGGCACTGGAATTAGCACAAGCCATTGTCCGCGACGGTGAAGGCGCAAGCAAATTGATTACCGTATCTGTAAAAAATGCACACACGGTTGCCGAAGCACGCCAAGTGGGCTACGCCATTGCCCGTTCACCTTTGGTAAAAACCGCATTTTATGCCTCAGACCCCAATTTGGGACGAATCTTATGTGCCATCGGCTATGCAGGCATTGCTGATTTAGACACAGATAAATTAAAGGTGTATTTGGGCAGTGTATTGGTTGCCGAAAACGGCGGACGCGCAGCCGGCTACACCGAAGAGGCAGGACAAGCAGTAATGAATGAAGCGGAAATCACCATCACCGTTGATTTGAATCGCGGTATCGCCGCTGCTGAAATTTATACTTGCGATTTATCCAAAGAATACGTGGCGATTAACGCCGATTACCGCAGTTGATTGTTTGTATTGCTACTTTTATCGGCTCAATATGCACTATCTAACCGTTGCCGCACTTTTGGCGGTTTCCAATTTCGTCATGACTTTTGCTTGGTATTGGCACATCAAGCCCGGGCAAACCGCTTTTCCCTTATGGCAAATTGTGTTAATCAGTTGGGGCATCGCCCTGCTTGAATATTGCTTTGTTGTGCCTGCCAATCACTTCGGCGCGGCTTGGCACATCAAACCGTTTCAGCTCAAAATCATGCAGGAAGCCATTACCCTTACCGTATTTGTTCTGTTTGCCGTGTTTTATCTGCAAGACAGTTTCAAATGGAATTACGCCGTCAGCTTTGTTTTAATACTGGGTGCAGTGTATTTTGCGTTTAAACATTAACCGCCATTGAAAATCAATATTAAAATATTCAGGCTGCCTGAAAATATACTTTCAGCAAAAATAATTATTTCGGCAAAATGCCGCCAATACAGCAATCCACCGATTAAATAATTGAACATCAGAAAAACAGATTACATATCTGCTCAGCAGTAGCTTGAATTTTGATTGCCCATATGGCATTTTTGATTTGATTACTAATTGCCGACAGCAGCAAGACATTAACAACCCATTACTTTCCCGATTCAGTTGGATTAAGCCATGAACCTCAGACCCTTAAGTTTTGAATTCTTTCCCACCCGCACTGAAGAAAGCAGGCGAAAACTGGCGATTACCCGCAAACAATTGCGCCAATACAACCCCGCTTTTTTCTCCTGCACCTACGGCGCGGGCGGCACCACCCGTGAAGGCACGCTGCAAACCATCACCGACATCATGACAGAAGGTTTAACCGCCGCGCCGCATCTGGCTTGTGTGGGTGCGTCCCAAGAAGAAATGACAGAAATTTTACAAGACTACCAAAACATGGGTATTCGTCATATTGTCGCCTTGCGCGGCGATATTCCGTCCGGTGTGGGTTCAGGCAGCCGTGGTTTGCGCTACGCCAACGAGCTTGTCAGCCTGATTAAAGAAACATTCGGCAATGCCTTTCACATTGAGGTAGCCGCCTATCCCGAGTTTCACCCGCAAGCACGCAGTGCGGAAGATGACATCAATCATTTTGTGCGCAAATGCAAAGCCGGTGCGGATTCCGCCATTACCCAGTATTTTTTCAATACCGACAGTTATTTTCGTTTTGTTGATGACGTACAAAGCCGCGGCGTGAATATTCCAATCATTCCCGGCATCATGCCGATAGCCAGCTTCTCCAAACTGGCACGGTTTTCCGAAACCTGCGGTGCGGAAATTCCCCGTTGGCTGCGCTTGAAATTACAGTCTTACGCCGATGACACCGCATCAATTAAGGCTTTGGGATTAGATGTGGTTACTGAGATGTGCAGCCGCCTGTTACAAAACGGCGCACCCAGCCTGCATTTTTATACCCTGAATCAAGCCGGATTGGTATCCACTATTTGCCAGCGGCTGGGATATTAAGAATGTTTTGGAAGCAACCTTGATTTACTTCAATCACCATAAGCGCATTTAGTCAGCAGGTTTGTAAACTCTGAAAACCGCTTTCAGGCATTGGGGTTCCATTTCAAATTTTTGCAAACAATTGCCTGTTGTGTAAACCCGTTGCGAACATCGAAACAGAAATAAACCGCGCCGCTGACGAATACTCGCAACGGCGCGGTTTGTATTTCAGCCAAATCCAAAATATCGGTGTTGGCTTGATTTGCTTACATCAAAAAGAAGTACGCCCACAGCGATACCACCGCAATACACAACGCATTCAATACACCGCCCACAGTCATCATGTCTCGCTGCCGAATCAAACCGGTACCAAACACAATCGCGTTGGGCGGCGTTGCCACCGGCAACATAAATGCACAAGATGCACCAATGCCGATAATCAATACCATCACTTCTTTGGGCAAGCCCATTTGGTCGGCAACACTGGCAAAAATCGGAACAAGCAAAGCGGCAGAAGCGGTGTTGCTGGTAAATTCCGTTAAGATAATAATAAATGCTGCCACCGCAAGAATCACGATAAACGGATGTGCCAGTGCAAAAGTCGATGCCATTTGTTCACCCAACACTTTCGATGCACCGGAATTTTTCAGCAAATTACTCAAAGCAATGCCGCCGCCAAACAACAGCAGCACGCCCCAATCGGTATTTTCTGCCACTTCGTGCCAAGTTGCCAGCCCAAGCATAACCACCAACACCGCCGCAGTCAGCGCGATAAGGGCATCTTGATCAGTTAAGCCAAAAGCGGCTTTGAGTTTGCTGCTGAAAATCCACGCCAGTGCAGTACACACAAACAAAATTAAAGCAACAATGCGCGAACGCGTCCACGGAATATTTTCGCTGCTCAACACCGCATCGCTTTGGCTGAATTTCGGACGCAATACCAGATACAAAGACACCAGCATCATCGGCAGCAACACCAACATCATCGGCAAACCGTGTTTCATCCAGCCGGCAAAATCCAAGCCCAAGGCTTTGGCGGCAATGGCATTGGGCGGAGAACCGACAACCGTACCCAGCCCGCCGATACTGGCGCAATAAGCAATACCCAACAACACAAACACAAAAATTTTACGATCCTTGTTTTTGTCCAAATGGCTCATCATACCCATAGCCAAGGGCAGCATCATCGCCGCCGTTGCCGTGTTGCTAATCCACATTGACAAAAAAGCGGTTACGCCAAATATCAGCAACACCGCCACCATGAGATTGCCTTTAGACAATGAAATCAGCCATAAAGCAATTTTTCGGTCGAGTTTTTGAATGTGCAGTGCGGTTGCCAAAGCAAAACCGCCAAAGAAAATATAAATAGTGGGATCGGCAAAACCGGTTAAGGCTTTTTTGGTGTCCATCTCGGGAATACCCACCACAGCCGCCAAAATCGGCACCAATAATGCAGTAATGGTGATGTGCACCGCTTCGGTAAACCACAAAATCGCCACAAACAGCAAAATTGCCAGCCCTTTGTTGGCGTTAGTATCATACGGTAATATTAAATACAAAATATAAGCCGCCAAAGCAGCAATTGCCACAATCACCAATCCTTTCAGATTGCCGCGCGGCATGTGTTCACTGAGCTGGTCATTTGCTTCCATAAGATTCTCCGATTGAAAAAAGAAACCATTATTATTGAGGTGGGCTGAAAATAATAATGGGCATATTAAAAAGCAGTGATATTTCATCAAAAACATCGCCTTTTGGCAAATATTTTGGAAATCAATGCTAATCACGATAATAAAACCACACATATCGGCACGGTGTTATCATGCTTTTATATAGTTTACGCAGTATTATGCCAAATCAAACAACTGCCGTCTGTCCTGTAACTGCGGTATCATACAAAAAATTATTTTTCTAAGCACACACATGCTGCACACCGACAATCTTTCCGCCGCCGATACCCCGCCGCGTTTAATCAATGCTCAATCCGCTTCTGCCCAAGAAGATTTACTCGAACGTGCGCTACGCCCGAAAACTTTGGCAGATTATATCGGGCAGCACAAAGCCAAAGAGCAGCTGTCTATTTTTATTCAGGCAGCCAAAAAACGCGGCGAAGCCTTAGATCACACCTTATTGTTTGGTCCGCCGGGTTTGGGTAAAACCACTCTGGCGCACATTATTTCACGGGAATTGGGTGTTAATCTGCGCCAAACATCAGGACCCGTGTTGGAACGCGCCGGGGATTTAGCGGCGCTGCTCACCAATCTGGAAGCACACGATGTTTTATTTATTGATGAAATTCACCGCCTAAGTCCGGTGGTGGAAGAAATTTTGTATCCCGCACTGGAAGACTACCAACTCGACATCATGATTGGCGAAGGTCCGGCGGCGCGTTCGGTAAAAATTGATTTGCCGCCGTTTACCTTAGTGGGGGCAACCACACGGGCGGGCATGCTCACCAATCCGCTACGCGACCGTTTCGGCATTGTGGCACGGCTGGAGTTTTATAACCATACAGATTTAACCACCATTGTGGCGCGCTCCGCACAATTATTGCAGTTAAACATCTCCGCAGAAGGTGCGGCAGAAATCGCCAAACGCAGCCGAGGCACACCGCGCATTGCCAATCGCTTGCTGCGCCGAGTGCGCGATTATGCCGAAGTCAAACACCAAGGCGAAATTGATGCCGCCATCGCCGATGCCGCCTTATTGATGCTGGACGTGGACACTTGCGGCTTAGACACGATGGACCGCCGCTTTTTAGAAGCCGTTTTATATAAATTTAATGGCGGCCCCGTGGGCTTGGATAATGTTGCCGCCGCCATCAGCGAATCTGCCGACACCATAGAAGATGTTATTGAGCCTTATTTAATTCAGCAAGGCTTTTTACAGCGTACCCCGCGCGGGCGCATGGCGACTGAACGCAGTTACCGTCATTTCGGTTTACCTGTGGTTGCCGCTGAACCTTAGATTCCTCGTTACAATCATCATTTTCAAACCATTCATTCACCTGTTTTCAGGCAGCCGGAGTACAACATAATGAAAAAAATGGCTTTTTTGTACAGCACATTGACAATTCTTGCCTTATCCGCCTGTGCCACACCCGAACAAATCGCGGCACAGCAAGAACGTGAACGACGCGCCCAGCAAGAATTAGGCTTGCGTTTGGCGGCGCAATGCGATCAGGAAACCGCCGATTTAATGCGCCGCCAAGCAGAGAATCCTGCTTTCCTCACAGCCAAAGAAACACAAAAAGACGCTGAACGCTACCGCGAAAAAATCAGCAATCCTTTGTTTCAAAGCTGCTACCAATTGGCATGGAATAATTACTTGAATCAAACCCGTTTGCAGCAAGCAGAAGATTGGGCATGGCGGCAGCAGATGTACGATGATGATTGGCTGTTTCCGCGCTGGCGTTGCGGTCGATTCCACTGTCGGTAAACCGTTTTTTCAGGGCAATATATAAAACAGCCCATAACCCCCAACTTGCAGCATAAGGCATCACATGAGCAACACCGTCAAACCACTCACTCCCATGATGGCGCAATACCTTGCCGTAAAAGCCGAACACACCGACAAACTGTTGTTTTACCGCATGGGTGATTTTTACGAGTTGTTTCTGACCGATGCGGAAGAAGCCGCCCGTTTGCTGGACATCACTCTCACCGCCCGCGGGCAAATGAATGGTGAACCCATTAAAATGGCGGGTGTTCCGTATCACGCCGCCGAACAATACCTTGCCAAACTCATCAAACTCGGCAAAAGCGTTGCTATTTGCGAACAAGTGGGCGAAGTGGGCGCGGGTAAAGGACCGGTAGAACGCAAAGTAACCCGTATTGTTACGCCCGGTACACTCACCGACAACGCCCTTCTGGAAGATAAAGAAACCAACCGCATCGCCGCCATTTACCCCCTGAAAAAACGCATCGGGCTGGCATGGCTGTCGTTACAAAGCGGTGAATTCAAAACCAAACACACCACCGCAGAAGCCTTACCGCACGAATTGGCACGGCTTCAAGCCGCTGAAATCTTAGTACCCGACAACGTTGCCGATGACTTAACCTTGCCCAATCAACGCCTCACCCGCCTAAATCATTGGCAATTTGCCGCCGACAGCGGCACGGAGTTGATTCAGCGGCACTTTGGCAGCCAAGATTTACGCGCATTTGGTTTAACACCGAAAGACGATGACGCCGCCATCGGTGCGGCGGCGGCATTATTGAATTATGCCCGCCAAACCCAAAGCCAAATTCCGCATCACTTAGACAACCTCAGCCTAGACGACGGCGGGCAATACCTTGACATGGACGCCGCCACCCGCCGCAATCTGGAATTAACCCAAACCTTAAGCGGTCAAAAATCACCCACTTTATTATCGGTTTTAGACCATTGTGCCACCCACATGGGCAGCCGCTTATTGGCATTGTGGCTGCACCACCCTTTGCGCCGCAGAACACACATCGAAACGCGGCAACATGCGGTGCAATCGCTCGCACCTCATTGGCACATCATTCATGACATGCTGAACGGCGTATCGGACATTGAACGGATTGCCGCCCGCATTGCCGTGGGCAGTGTCCGCCCGCGTGATTTATCCGCCCTGAGCAACAGTTTAAATATCCTTGCCGCTTTCAGGCTGCCTGAAAACGATGCGCTGAACAACAGCAGTTTGGTGGCCACCTTGCTGTCTGTTTTTCCGCAAGGACAAGCCATTGCCGACCTCATTACCGCTGCCATTCTGCCCGAGCCTGCCGTGTGGCTGCGCGACGGCGGTGTTATCAATGATGGCTATCACGCCGAATTGGACGATCTGCGCCGCATTCAAAATCACGGCGACGAATTTTTACAGCAATTGGAAGCAAGAGAACGGACACGCACCGGCATCAGCACCTTAAAAGTGGAATTCAACCGCGTCCACGGTTTTTACATTGAGCTGAGTAAAGCCCAAGCCGAAAACGCCCCTGCTGACTACCAGCGCCGCCAAACCCTGAAAAATGCCGAGCGCTACATCACGCCTGAACTCAAAATTTTTGAAGACAAGGTATTAAATGCGCAGGAAAATTCACTTGCCTTGGAAAAACGGCTGTATGATGCTTTCATCGTTCAGCTACAAACCCATTTACCTGTTTTACAGCAATGTGCCAAAGCCACCGCCCAATTGGACGTACTCAGCTGCTTGGCAGCCAATCTGCATGAAGCGGATTATTGCTTACCGCAATGGGTGGACTATCCCTGCATTCACATCAACCATGGTCGCCACCCCGTGGTTGCCGCACAAACGGCGGCATTCACACCCAATCACACCCGATTGGACGACAAACGCCGGCTGATGCTGATTACCGGTCCGAATATGGGTGGCAAGTCCACCTATATGCGTCAAACCGCGCTGATTGTATTGCTCGCCCACATCGGCGCACCCGTTCCTGCGCAATCCTGCACGCTGGGTGCGATTGACCACATTTTCACCCGCATTGGTGCGTCTGACGACTTGGCTGGCAACCGTTCCACATTTATGGTGGAAATGTCAGAAACCGCCTACATTCTGCGCCATGCCACCGAGCAATCGCTGGTTTTAATGGACGAAGTCGGCCGCGGCACATCCACGTTTGACGGCTTGGCATTGGCACAAGCAATTGCCGAGCATCTGCTGCAAAAAAACCGCAGTTTCACCCTGTTTGCCACCCATTATTTTGAATTAACCCGATTACCCGAACAGCACGCCGCCGCCGTAAACATGCACCTTGCCGCATTGGAACAAGGGCATGACATCGTTTTCTTACACCGCATTGAACCGGGTCCTGCCAGCAAAAGCTACGGCATCGCCGTTGCCAAACTGGCAGGTTTGCCCGCCCGCGCCCTCACTGCCGCCCGCAAGCATCTGCATGACTTGGAACAACACGCTGCCGCAACACAAACTCAACTGGATATTTTCACCTCATCTGCTCCGGTTTTTCAGGCAGCCGCAACAGACAATGATGTGCCCGGTCAAACAATATCTGATGAATTGGCACAACTGCTGAGTAAATGTACACCCGATGAACTGACGCCAAAAACAGCATTGGATTATGTGTATCGGCTCAAAGAATGCTGGCAAAATGGACAACAGCACACAGACTGAACATAAAAATACCCATACACTTACTTAATATAAAACATCAAGAAGTATATGGGTATTCGCCCCGAGAATATCGGAAATAAATTTAATGATGATAATTCTTTTTCCGCTAAAACCAATTTTGATCTTGTTTTTAAAATTTCATGAATAAATAATGTACTTATTAATGGAATAGCAATAAAAACCAATAAATTATTTCATGATTATCTGTTTTTTTATCACTGAAATACTCTATCTCTCGTTGGCATCATAGATGATTTCTTTTTCAGGAGGCGGTATTCCATCGGTTGGTTCATAATAATAGACATTATATATCAGTAATACTTTTCCTGTGTTGCCGTCTATTTCCTCATTGCGTATCATTTGGTTGCCGCTTTTGTCAAATCCTTGGGTAAGCCAACTTATATACCACATAGGGTGGTTATTTTCGTTTTCTCTGGAAACATGAGTGAAAGGATCTAATAAATCTGCACCCTTGCTTTCCATATGGGCTTTGATTTTTTCCCAAGGGTAGTTTTTATAGGGCGCATCATAATCGGTCTGTTCTACTATATTTCCCCTTTCATCATAGTCCGTCCAAATGCCCTTATTAAACCCACCACTCCAAAAATATAATCCTTTTTGTGCCAGAATTCCATTTGGGTAAAAGTATTTTCCCATTGTAAAAATCTCTTTATTGTTTGTTATTTCTACAATATAACCCTCTTCCCCGTGTTTGATTTGGCGGATTCTATTTTCCTCTTTATCTGTAAAATTCCATTCTCTATTTTTCTGATGTTTATTAAACTCTTCTATATCAAATCTCTCTATAATCATATTTTTTTAATTATTTTTTGTTGATTATTTATTGTTTTTTCTATTTCTTTATTTTGCCCGCTGCATGAAACCATGAGCAATCCCAGACATAAATATAATATTGGTTTTTTCATAATTTATTTTTTCCTTGATAACTAAACTATTTTCCCTTATGATATCCCATTGCTATTTTTATATGCCATAATGGGTATCGGTGTAATCCATAATATTTTCCGTAATTTTCCGTGGAAAAGTAAAGGCACTGTCGTTGTCAAAAGTGTGACAAAGGCTCATTGTGTGTCATATTTCATGTGCTAATGTACCATCGCTTTGGCGGAACGCTTGCCACTGCTCTTTGGCATAGACTCTGCCCTTGAACACTTGATAAGTATTTTGGGAAAGGTCTTTTAGAAAAGAATATGGCGTACTCGGAGATTTTTTAAGACTGTTGATTAAATTCCCATCTCCCTGCATTCCTGCAACGGCGAAGTTTCCGAAATCTTTCCGGTTTCACCATCCATATAATAACATATAGGAATATATGCAGAAGGTTCGCCTATATCGGGAAAGTTGGCCGGGCCATCATTGGATCTTCCTTTAACAATTCCTATTGTCCATATTTTTTTCCGTTCCATTATGTTAAAATCCAACCAGAAAACCTGCATTCCGTCTTCATCTACTCTTCCTTTTCCTGTTTTTAAATCAATATAACCTTTTTCCTGAAGAAATTCCAACACCTGCAGGGGCTTGATTTTTCCAAATTTTTGGTCTTCATCTACCTGTTTTACCAAGCCGCCATCTCTATCGTAATAATAAGATGTCCTTACTTTTACATGACTGCCTATAAAGGTCTCCTTTTTCTTTATATTTCCATTAGCATAAAATTCTTTATACACGGTGTAAAAACTCGGACTGGGCAGTCTCTCATATTGGAATCCTCCATTTTTGTCAAAATCCATTAAATATACAGTATTCCCGTTAGGCAGGGTATATTCCTCGGAACCATTATGGGTTTTATTATAGATATCAAAGTCAAATTTTTCTATCATGACACTTTTTTCTGTCATGACATTATTTTTTTTAGGGGTTAATGTATCTTTTTTTTCTTGTCCGCTGCATGAGCTCAACAGCAAAACAAGTAGAATAATCGGTATTATTTTCATAATTTAATGGTTTTATAAATGGCACGGTGACTTTTTTAGGATTTCCTTTATCATCGTATTCTGTTACTTTGCCTGTTTCTCCATTCATTTTATATGCCAGCAATAAGTAAAAGACTTTTCTATTGATGTCTTTTTTCTTAGGAGGAATAATTTTTTTGTTTATGACTGAATTTTTTCAGAATGTTCAGTCTCCGAAAAAACTGGGGCAGAGCAAGACTAAGGTAATCATCGATAAAAAAGCACAGCCTTTATTGTCTATTACTTAATTCGTGAATTTTATTGGCAAAATCAGGCTACTGCTGACAAGTAAATCCGGCAGCTCTTGCCTCAAAATAAATCATTGTCTCAGATTTTATAAATGGTATCTTGCCGAAACCCTTAGGCAAAAAATAAATATGATTTGTAATACCTGCTGCACCCGTACTGCCAATACCGGAAACAGCCGTTAATTTTTAACGCTGTCATCGGCTTCTTCAAAGCCGACAATTTCCAACCCAAATCCGGTTAAACCGCTGAATGAAGACGGTTTACCCATTACCCGCATTTTTTTTACATTCAATCCCGCCAAAATTTGCGCACCAATACCATAGGTTTTTCTGTCCCAACGTCTGCCTTGATGAACACCCTGCGGCAAAGTACGGTCAAGCAAAGCAGCACCATTTTCGGTGCGGTGCAATAAAATCACCACGCCCGCATCGGCTGCCTGAATATGCTGCAAAGCGGCGGGCAAGCTCCATGTGTGCTGCGGATTGGGGCTGATAAAATCCATAACACTAAACGGTTCATGCACACGCACCAGCACTTCTTTTTCCTGATTAAGATTGCCTTTCACCAAAGCCAAATGGGTCTCTCCGGAAAGTTTATCCACATAAACATGCTGTCTGAACTCACCCCAAGGTGTGATAACAAGGTTGTCGCCCATTTCTTCCAGCAGATTTTCGGTGCGGCTGCGGTATTCAATTAAATCCGCAATGGTGGCAATTTTGATGCCGTGCTGCTGAGCAAAAGCCTGCAACTGGGGCATCCGCGCCATCGTGCCGTCATCATTGATGATTTCACAAATCACCGCCGCACCAATCAAGCCGCACATTTGCGCCAAATCCACACTGGCTTCGGTGTGTCCTGCGCGCACCAACACACCGCCTTTTTGTGCGCGCAACGGAAAAATATGCCCGGGCTGAACAATGTCTTCCGCTTTCGCGGTGGGCGAAACAGCGGTTTGAACGGTGAGTGCGCGGTCTGCGGCAGAAATACCCGTCGAAATACCGTGTGCCGCTTCAATGGAAACCGTGAAATTCGTTCCGTATTGCGCACCGTTTTTTTGTGTCATCAGCGGCAGATGCAACCTGTCCACCATGCTCTCTTCCATAGGCAAACACACCAAACCTCTGGCGTGTTTAATCATAAAATTAATGGATTCGGGCGTAACAAACTGCGCCGCCATGATTAAATCACCCTCATTTTCACGGTCTTCCGCGTCAGTGAGAATCACCATTTTGCCGGCTTTAATGTCAGCAAGAATTTCAGGAATGGCAGAAATGCTCATTATGTGTTCTTCCAAAATGGTTAAATCCGAGTTAATTGCCACAATGTGGTGGTTTCCTGCATTCGTGCCGCATGCAGCGGATTATCGGTTTGCTGCGTTTTGGGGTGGCTTGGACGGATACTGCTGCGGGCAATCACCTGCAAACCGGCTGCCTGAAACCATTGTTGCAGTGCATCGGGTGATCGCAAGCCCAAGTGTTCCGCTAAATCAGACATAATCAGCCACACTTGTCCGCTTTCTGTTAAATGCCCGCTCGCGCCGTTTAAAAAAGCTTGCAGCATGGCATGCTGCGGATCATAAAGCGCGGTTTCTATATCAGCGGCGGGTTTGGCAGGCAGCCACGGCGGATTGCACACAATTAAATCGGCTTTGGCTGCCGCTACCGGAAATAAATCAGCGGCTTGAACAGCCACTTGTCCGGTTAAACCCAATCGCTCAATATTGGCGTTTGCCGCTGCCAACGCACGCGGATTAATATCGGTTGCTATAATCTTTTGTACACCGCGCCGAACCAGCACAGCCGCCAGCACACCACTGCCTGTGCCGATGTCCCACGCTGTTCGGCAAGGATTCGGCAGCACAGCTTGTGCTGTCAAATCAATGTATTCGCCGCGAATCGGTGAAAATACGCCAAACGGCACATGAATGGTTTGTTGATCCAAAGCAGCAACCGCAATGCCCTGCTTGTGCCATTCGTATGCACCAATATAACCCAGCAATAAGTGCAACGGCAGTAAAAATGGTTCATTCGGCAAATTCAAACCGGCATCACGCAAAGCATCGGCGATACTCGGTGCGCGCGGGTTACTTAACTTCGCCTCACCGTTCACTTCCAGCAACAATAATTGGAACAAGCGGCTTTGCTGCGCCTGCTGCATTCGATAGCGATGAAAATCATTTTGCACACGGTTTTTACCGCGAACGCGTTTTTTAATCGCCGCCAGTAATTGCTTCGCCTGATGATAATCACCGCGCCACAGCAATGCCGTTTGTGCGTGCATTAAAGTCAAGGCTTTATCAGCACCGACGGCATCAACCGATACAATTTTTTTGGGTATTGCCGCGCCATTGCCCTGATGCCAGCGCGCTTGCCGTGTTTGCCCGTTTTCCGTCCAAGTAAGCCATGTATTCATGCTCTGCATTGTACGCTTTAATCAGCATTCTTTCAGGCTGCCTGAAAACAAATAATAAAAACAATTCTTTACTGCGCAGAAAATGCCTGTTAAACAACAGGCATTTTATTTTCATGCGAGCGGCTAACCCATAATTGCAGCCGCTGTCGTTTTGCTATTCTCTGCCGCTTAAAGCCAACAAAATTTGCAGCAAACTGGTGAAAATATTGTAGAGTGAAATAAAAATGGTCAGTGCGGCACTGATGTGGCTGGTCTCGCCGCCATCAATCACTGTGCGGATTTGCCACATAATCAGCAAAGAGCTGAAAATGACAAATGCAGCAGCCAAAGTGAGCGACAACACCGGCAGTTTTAAAAATAAATTTGCCACCACGCCCACCATCAGCACCACCGCGCCCACCATTAGGAAACGCCCCAAACCATTCATATTGACATTGGTGCGCCGCGCAACAACTGCCATAACCAGAAACACACCGGCTGTCATCGCTGCCGCTAAGGCAACCAATTGTCCGCCATTGCTGAATGTGCTGCTCAGCTGCAGAATCGGTCCCAGCATAAAGCCCAAACCAAAGGTAAATACCATAAGTAAAGCCGCACCCACATTGCTGTAGCGGTTTTTCTCAATCGCAAAACACATGCCGTAGAAAAAGGCAAAAAAGGCGATGATACTGAGCCAATAATTGCTGAATAAAGAGACGAAATTAAATTGCATGCCGACAAAAGCACCCGCAAGGCACGGAATAAAACTCAAGCCCAATAAGCCATAGGTTTTGCGCAAAACAACGTTTTGATCGGTTTGTGCCACGCCCTGCCCTAAATGGGTATAGTCGTAGGCATCTCGCTGCGGTTGATTCATGATTTTCTCCTGAAAATGTTAGGGCTGCCTGAAACAATCTGTGTGATTATCGCCCAAATAAGGGTTTATTAAAAAATAACAACTCTCTATATTGCTGAAACACAAAACCTGCCCAAATAAAAAGCATCTTTATCATTATAAAATCATAGGCTTTGCCATCGTAAACACAGGCGCGGCAATCTATTATTTACAGCTGACGGCGTTAGCAGACAGATAAGCACACGACATCTTAACGCCCTTAAAGCAATCCAATTGCCGATGTTCTGTTTCACTGCCTGACAACCCCAAGCAAAGGTTCTCATATTGATTGTGTTTATTATTTCACAATCTGAATCAATTCGCCGCGTGAATAGCGATCTGCCATTTTCTCCAAAGAAATGGGCTTGATTTTATCTGCCTGCCCCACCGCGCCAAAGGCTTGGTAGCGATCAATACATATTTGCTTCATTGCTTTAACGCTTTCAGCCAGATATTTGCGCGGATCGAATTCAGCGGGATTTTGCGCCATAAAACGGCGGATTGCACCGGTGCTTGCCAAACGCAGGTCGGTATCAATATTAACTTTGCGCACGCCGTACTTAATGCCCTCAACAATTTCTTCAACCGGCACACCATAGGTTTCGCCGATATTGCCGCCGTATTCATTGATGATGCGCAGCCATTCTTGCGGCACGGAGCTTGAACCGTGCATCACCAAATGGGTATTGGGTAAACGCTCGTGAATTTCTTTAATGCGGTCAATCCGCAACACATCACCCGTGGGTTTTCGGCTGAATTTATATGCGCCGTGACTGGTGCCGATGGCGATTGCCAGCGCGTCCACACCCGTGTCTTTAACAAATTGCGCCGCTTCTTCGACATCTGTGAGCATTTGGTCATGCGCCAGTTTTACGTCTGCACCGATGCCGTCTTCTTCGCCTGCATCACCGGTTTCCAAATTACCCAAACAGCCGATTTCACCTTCTACAGACACGCCGCAGGCATGGGAAAATTGGACTACATTTCGGGTAACATTAACGTTGTAGGCATAATCAGCGGGTGTTTTGCCGTCGCTTTTCAGCGAACCGTCCATCATCACCGATGAAAAGCCCAGTTGAATCGAACGCTGGCAAACATCGGGTGAAGTACCGTGGTCTTGGTGCATCACCACTGGGATATGCGGAAACTCTTCCACCGCCGCTAAAATCAAATGACGCAGAAACGGTGCACCCGCATATTTGCGCGCACCCGCGCTGGCTTGCACAATCACGGGGGCATTCATTTCATCTGCCGCTTCCATAATGGCGCGCATTTGTTCTAAATTATTTACATTAAACGCCGGCAAGCCATAACTGTGTTCAGCAGCGTGGTCCAATAATTGGCGCAAGGAAACCAAAGCCATAAGAATCTCCAAAATCGGGAAAATATTGGCGCAGGCAACACAAAATATTTCAATAAAAAACACCCGCACCGTGCAAAAATTTGTACTGATTATAGCATTTTTATGACACAGCGCAGGCTGCCTGAATAAGTAGTCGTCCCTGAAGAACCTGATCTAAAATATTCAAACAACTTGCCAAAAATCTTGTCTTAAAAACCTAAATAAAATTAAATTTTCTCGACAAAAAAACAACCATGTCAACAATTTACGGAAATTGTAAGCAGCGGCAGCCAAAATCGGATTGATTTCATTACCAATCTTGCCTTTTAAATAATTGATGCCCATACGGTTATCTTTTTTCAAATGACCGATAATGGGTTCTATTGCACTGCGCCGCTTCATCATCTTTTTCATCAATTGACCGGCTGCTTTAGGTATTCTTCCAACCAAATAAATATCAGCCTCTGCTTTTCCTTTTAATCCATGTCCTTTATAACCTTGATCACAAT
>NZ_JQKE01000014.1 GCF_000745895.1 Stenoxybacter acetivorans DSM 19021
TTATTGGGCACCGCCGCTGTCACCACCGGCAACAACTGGACGTTTACCGACAACAACAGCGTGACCGACGGCAGAAGCTACACCTATACCGCGATCGTGACCACCGCGTCGGGCATCGAAAGTGCGCCGTCCAACGCGTTCACCATCAACGTAGACACCACCGCGCCGACACAAACGGTTGCCATCGTGAACTACGGCGACGATGTGGGCAGCAAACAAGGGGACTTTGCGTTCAGCGTACCGACCGACGACACCAACCCGACGATCAAAGGCAGCTTAAGCGCCGCCTTGGCTGCGGGTGAGAAAGTGGTGGTGTACCGCGACGGAGCCGAAGTGGGTGTTGCTACGGTAACCGGCAGTAGCTGGGTATTTAACGACAACGCCAATTTGGCAGATGATACCTATCGCTACACCGCACAGGTGCGTGATGCGGCGGGTAATTTGGGTCCGATTTCGACCGGCGTTACTTTGACGGTTGATACCACTGCACCGAATATCAGCAATACCACATTCACTGTGGACAGTGTTGCCGGTGATAACGTGATCAATGCCAGTGAAATGACTGATCCGCGCGGTGTGGAAGTGAAAGGCAGCATCACCAATGCACCCACAGAAACCGGTTTAACCACCGTGGTTACCGTTACCGTGAACAGCCAAGACTATATTGCCACGGTAAACGGCACAAACTGGAGTGTTTGGGTGCCATCAGCTGTGTTAAGTGCTGATGGGGACAAAAAAGTAGAAGCCAAAGTAACGTTTACCGATCTTGCCGGAAATACTTCCGAATTGAGCGGTGATAAAGGCTACAGCATACAAACCGGTTTGCCGTCCATTACCATTAGCGAACCGATTTCCGGCGATGGCTACATCAATGCGGCGGAAGCGGGTGCTGTGGTTATCAGCGGGGTAACAACCGATATTCCCGACGGTCAAACCGTTACCGTTGATGTAACCGACGGCACTGCTCATATCCCCGGAACAGCGGTGGTGAGCAACGGCGCGTGGAGTGTGAGTATCAATTTATCGGTACTCAATAACGGCAATCTCACCATCACCGCATCGGTGGCAGACCCTGTTGGCAATGCTGCTCAAGATACGGCTTCTGCGATTATTGACACCACGCCGCCAACGGCAATTGCCACGATTACCGGCATCACCGAAGACAGCGGTATTGTCGGCGACTGGATAACCGATGATGACACGCTGATCCTCAGAGGCAGCATCAACGGCACGATAAACGCAGGTGAGAAAGTACAGCTGAGCTTCGACGGCGGCGCAACATGGCTTGATGCCGCTGCCACCGGACAAACTTGGACGCTTGACCACACCAATACACCTTTGCCCGATGGCGTAACCACCGTACAAGCACGGGTGATTGATGCGGCAGGCAATACCGGCACGTCAACCAGCCAAGCCATCACCATCATCAGCGGCAAACCCGATGTTACGGTTGATATAACCGGCTTAACGCCTGATACCGGTGTACAAGGCGACTGGATTACCAGCGCCACAAACATCACCCTCAGCGGTACTTTGAGCCGAGCTTTGGCAGCGGGTGAACGCGTGTATGTGAGCCGCGACAATGGACCTTTCGCTGATATTACTCAATTTGTAAACGGCACCAACTGGAACTATGCTGACAGTGCTACTTTGGTTTCAGGCCGCCATGACTACAGAGTTTGGGTGGAAAATGCGGCGGCGGTTAAAGGCAACATTGCCGAGCAATCGGTGATGATTGACACTGTTGCACCCACAGCCACATTGGCGATTACCGGCATTACCGAAGACACCGGTGTATTGGGCGACTTCAAAACCCAAGACAATACCTTGGTATTCAACGGCACAATGGGTAATTTAGATGCCGGCGATAAAGTGCAAATCAGTTTAGACAGCGGCATAACGTGGCTGGATGCCGTTATGAACACCGCTGCCGGAACATGGCTGTACGACAACACTGCCAACACAATGGCAGACGGCACCTATATGATTCGGGCGCGCTTGATTGATGCGGCAGCCAATATCGGCACACAGGTTGCAACATCTGTTGTTATCAGCTCCGCACCGCCTGCCGGTGTCAACACCACATTCTTTGTGGTTGTGGATACTGCCGATGGTTTGCCGCCGCAACTCGGCGACATCACCACGTCAACCGCGGTGAATAATGATTTGATCACCCGAGATCCATCGCCAACCATTATCAACGGCGTCTTGGGCCGTGCCTTGGCAGCAGGCGAAATCCTGCAGCTTTCAACAGATAATGGCGTAACTTGGCGTGATTTAACGGTGATTAACGGCACAGATTGGCAAGCCTTGCTTGACGGCAACACCTACACCACCGATGCCAGCATCACCGTCAAAATGCGCTTAGTGGGTGCTGTCGGCAGCGTATTCGACATGGCTGACCACACAATCATTGTGGATTTGACTGCACCGGCAGGTTTAAACAAAGCACCGGATATTCCGCAGCTGGTAACCACTATCAACACCTTCAGCTTCAGCAGTGCGGTTTACGGCAAAGCCGAAGCAGGTAGCCGCGTTGCCTTGATAGACGACGTAAACGGCAACACCATGCTGGAAGAAGGTTTGGATAAAGTGGTTGCTTGGGCGCAAGTTGATGCCGGCGGCAATTGGAGCATCAACAATGTCAGGTTGGCAGCAGGCAGCCACAGCTTGGGCTTCTGGGTGTTTGACAAAGCGGGCAATATTTCTTCATCCAGCCCGTTCCGGACAACCGGTGCCGGCGATGAAAGCGGCTCGCAGCCAATCGTCACGCACTGGGGTGGTACCACGCCTGCCACCGGCTTGGGCTTAAATGCTGCGGCAGCGACCATTGATGTTAATGGTAATTGGAACTTCTTCCAAAGCGTGGGTCAAGTATCGGGCTCTCTCGGCACCGGCGGCAGGGCCAATGCCGGACGGATTTACACCATTACCAATCCGCTGGACGATGATTACACTTCCGTTTATTTAACGCAGCCGGCTAACCTGAATAATGACGGTTATCAGCACTATGTAAACAGTGCCATGTTTGTGGATTTAAACCGCGACGGCTTTGTTGATGTCATGAGCCAAATCTCTGACTACGGCAACAACGGGCGCACTGCGTATTGGATGAACAATGGTAACGGCACTTGGACTCCGCAAACGGTAACCCAAGGAACACTAAACCATTTGGGCGGTGCGGTGGCGTATGACCGTGAGGGTGACGGCTATCTGGATTTTGTACTGGCAGATTCGGAATCAGATTCCATTTCGTTTATGAAAAACACCAACGGCGCATTAACCTACGAAAGCAATGTGGTTAACGGCACCGGCACTAGTGCCGAAAACGGCAGACCGCCGCTTGGTGCCTATACCATTCAAAATGGTTTGGGTACAAGTTCGGTAACCGGCGCTACGCCGCCTGCTGCGCTGTCGGTGATGCACGAAATCGGTACGGTGGATTTGGATAATAACGGTACGATTGACATCATTGCCCATACCGATTTGAATGTTGCCGGTACTGGGATTACCGGTAACGCCAGCCGCAGCATGGGTATTTTCTACAACACCAGTGAAAGGACTCAAGGCTTTACTTATGTGCATAAAGCCAATGTGTTCGACAACGACGGCGGTGACGACAGCGGTAAATTATCGCAATCGGTAACCGTGGGCGATTACAACAACGATGGCTGGTTGGATGTTTACATCAACCGAGGTTCTAAAAACGCTGCGTCCAGTGCGGAATCCCGTATTTACCTGAACGACGGCACCGGCAAACTGAACGCCACCGATGCTCAAGCCCTGTGGTTTGGCGACAGCATTTCCGGCGGCACCTCGTTTGCGGTGGATTGGAACTTCGATGGCTTGATAGACATCATTGAAGTACCGCGTCAAGTAACGAATAACTTCCAAGGCGTGGCGGGTACTGAGGCAAATAAAGCACCGATGCTGTATCTGAACAACGGTACAGGTGCATGGGGATACAACTCATCTTCCTCAAACCAACCGATTGCGTTGTCGGGAATCAACAACAACATCACTGGTGCCGTGGTGGTGGACTACGACTGGGACGGATCGCTTGACTTGATTCTGTACCAATCCGCAGCCCTGAACCTCGTCAATACCATGGATAACGCCGCACCGAGTATTGCCATTAGAAATGCCAATATTGCCGCTGACGGTACTGCCCTGCATGTACGCATTGTTGACGGCTTCGGTATCAATACCTTCTACGGCAACACCGTGAAGTTATACGACAGCCACGGCGTGTGTGTTTCCACACAATTGGTTAACCCGCAGTCTTCAGGCTCAAGCAACTCCATGGGCTTGGTGAGCTTCTACGGCTTAGATGCCAATGAAACTTATTCTGTGCAAATGCTTAATGCCGTTAACGGTTCACCGGCAAATGTCGGCAGTGTTGCCGGTGTACAAGGCAGTGCGAACGCAGGCGGCGGCTATACCAATCAATTGGTAAACACCAACTGGGGCAACCTGAAAGCGGTTCACTCCAACGAGGCTTATGTCTTAACCGCCGAAGCGATTCTCGCTGAAAACAACGCCGGCACCAACAGCGGCAATATCAACAACCCGTTTGCCACCGGCATCAGCGGCACCGGCTACAACGACACCTTCTTTGGTACGCTCGGCAACGACTACTACAACGGCGGCGGCGGCTGGGAAGTAAATGCGTTCGGTGAAAAAGTATGGAGCGAAACCGGCGGCATGGACGTGTTGGACTACAGCCGCATGACCGGTTGGAACATCATCGTGGATATGGAATTGGGCGTGGCAACGAAAGTCAAAGGCACTGACCAATACAGCGACTTCTTCGTGAATGTGGAGCAAGTCATCGGTTCCGGCGGCAATGATGAGATGGTTGGCGGCAAAGGCGATGACACACTGGACGGCGGCTTAGGCAACGACACCTACTTCTTGTCGCGCGACGGCGTGTCGCCGGGCGGATCTGACACCATTAAATTTGAAGTGCGCGATCCTGCCGCCGCCGACGGCACTGCCGGCAACGGTCAAGACAGTGTATTGTATTTCCATGTTGGCAAAGTGGGCGTGGATACCGATGCTGATGTGATTGACTTGCATGCTTTGCTGGAAGACTACACCGGCAGCCCGGGCTTATACACCGATGAAGACGGCAATCTGCATTTAAATGTGTCTTCAAACAGCGTGCTGGACTTTGTTGATGTCCATTATGATGTCAATGCCGTTTATTCCGTTACCAACCCAGACGGCAGCAGCGCGTCCGTAAACGGCGGTACTGTAATCAGCGTGGATATGGACGGCAATGGTCAGTACAGCACTTTGGTAACACTCTATGGTGTCCAAACCGATTTGGAAACCTTGCTGGCAAACAATCAATTGGTTGTGTAAGTTTCATGATTGATTGAAAGCGGTAACACAGGCTGCCTGAAAACGTAAAATTTTTCAGGCAGTTTTTTTTATGGGCGGGCTTTGCGGGCGGGCAGCGAGCGGTAAAGCCATGTTTTTCTGCCGTTGCCGCGAAAGCGTTAAGCCGATGCGGCAGCCCGTTTTTGTTTGCCTGTTTTGGTTTAATTGAAACAAGCTATTTTAAATATGAATGCCAGCGATTATCGTATAATATTTATGCCATCAATGTTCTTATGGCGGCACTGCAAACAGCAGTGTGATTAAAGACAAAGAAGACGCACAATTGGCTTATTTTGAGATTTGATTGAAATATTAAAAGCAAAGCGAATCATCACGGTATGGGGGAGAACAGCTGTGTATCAAATCAATATAATGGATAACAGGATAGATAACAGGCAGGCTGAAACAACGCCATGTCCGTAATTCGTTGTTTTTTGCTGCTGTGCTTGGCTTTTGGTGCCGCCAATCTTGCCGCACAGCCCGTTTATATCTGCCGGCTGTCCACCGGCAAAGCCGTATTTACTTCTTACCCGCAAGGTAAATGTGAATTGTCGGTGATGGATGGCGTGGACGAAGAAACCGAAGCCATCAACGATGATGATGCGCTAATGCAAT
Organism: Stenoxybacter acetivorans DSM 19021; assembly: GCF_000745895.1. Lineage (GTDB taxonomy): Bacteria > Pseudomonadota > Gammaproteobacteria > Burkholderiales > Neisseriaceae > Stenoxybacter > Stenoxybacter acetivorans. The sequence continues at coordinate 6,001 of NZ_JQKE01000014.1, forward strand.
TGATTTACGAAAAAGAGTTTGGCAACATCAACGAAAATGCAATCAAATTACCGCCGCCCTCTGTTTATATCAAAAAACCACTGCCGCCAGCCCACGCTTTACCGCCTGCACCAGTCATAAAACAATCGCCCAAGCAATTGGTTGAGCGCGATATGCAATTGGAAGAAGCCGCATTAAAACAAGCACGGCAGAATTTGGCGAATGCCAAAGCCCGCGGCAATGCTCAGGAAATCAACCGTTGGCAGCAAATTGTTACCGACCGAGAACAAAATATTCGGGCATTACAACGGGAATGGGAAAAGTATTGAGCGGTTTGTTGCCGCGATGCCGCTGACAATTGCTTGCGTTTGTTTTTTGCTTTCAGGCAGCCACAATAATAAGTAACCGCGTTTCAGGCAGCCAGTATTCACGCGGATACAAATATTTGCCGCTTGCCGCTGCTCGGCAGGGCTGATGCTGTCTTTGGATACGGCGCGGTTTGTTAATCGCGCACATACACCACATCAACATCGTAATCGTCGTCGTTCCAATCGTCATCATCGCTGATGGCTTGGTGCAGGCTGTCTTCGCGGCGCAGGGCAGAATCCATGCCGGATTCCAAACGCAGCACCGACAATAAATAATACAAATCATCGGGCAGCGGTGCTTCAAATTGCACGGTTTCTTGGCTTGTCGGATGAATAAAATGCAGACGAAAAGCGTGTAAAGCCTGCCGCCCCAAAGTTTGTATCGCGGCTTTCACCGCATCGCTTGCCGCATGACGCGGATTGCCGTAAACAGCATCACCCGCCAGCGGGTGGCGGGCGGTTTTCATGTGTACCCGAATTTGGTGGGTGCGTCCGGTTTCCAAACGGCATTCGATGTAGCTGTAATCGGCGTAGCGTTCCAATACTTTAATGTGTGTGATTGCTTGTTTGCCGCCAAAGGGAACAACCGCCATTTTTAAGCGGTTGTGCGGGTCGCGCCCGATGAGGGTGTCAATTTTGCCGTCAAACGGCACAATACCGCAGGCAACGGCGCGGTAAATGCGTTTAACGGTACGTGCCTGCAATTGCTGCACCAAGTGATTTTGTGCCGCCAAGGTTTTTGCGACAACCATTAAACCCGAGGTGTCTTTATCCAAGCGGTGAACAATACCTGCGCGCGGTATGTGTGCCAAAGACGGGCAATAGCCCAATAAACCATTGAGTAATGTGCCTTGCCAATTGCCTGCCGCCGGGTGAACCACCAAACCGGCAGGTTTATTGACCACCAGAACGGCATCGTCTTCATACACAATATTCAATGCCATGTCTTCCGCTTCAAATGCGGTTTGTTCAGTGGGTGCTTGCTCAATTACGGCAATGTGTTCACCGCCCGCCAATTTGTGTTTGGGCGACACGCTTTTGCCGTTTACCCGCACCGCACCGTTTTTAATCCACGAAGCCAAGCGGCTGCGCGAGTAATCAGGCAGTAATTTTGCCAAAGCAGCATCCAAGCGCAAGCCCGCTAAATCGTTATCCGCGGTTAAATTGATGATACTTTCTGCATCAGATACTGCCGAAAAATCAAAATCATCGTTATAATCAGCTTCGTTAGTCGAAAAAGAAGAGTTTTCCATGAAAAAATTGCTTTTGGCCATTGGCTTGAGTGTGATGCTGGCGTCGTGCGCCAACACCGCTACGGTGGATAAAGATGCGCAAATCACGCAAAATTGGTCGGTGCAGCGCTTATACGCAGAAGCACATGATGAGTTAAACGGCGGTAATTATACCCGTGCTGTCAAGTTATATGAAATTTTGGAATCGCGCTTTCCTTATGGCCGCTACGCCGAACAAGCGCAATTGGATACTGCCTATGCGTATTATCGCGACAGAGAGCCGGAAAAATCGTTGGTTACGCTGAATAATTTTATCCGTATGCATCCGCAGCACCCGAATCTGGATTATGCACTCTATTTGCAGGCTTTGGTGTTGTTTAACGAAGAACAAACATTTTTAAACAAATTGGCTTCGCAAGATTGGGCAGATCGTGATCCGAAAGCCAACCGTGAGGCTTACGCCAAATTTGCCGAGCTGCTCGCCCGCTATCCCAACAGCAAATATGCCGAATCCGCCACCGAATACATGCAAAAACTGGTGGACGCTTTGGGCGGTAATGAAATGGCAATTGCGCGTTATTATATGAAACGCGGTGCTTATTTGGCGGCTGCCAACCGCGCCGCGCAAATTGTGGCGCAATACCAAAACACCCGCTATGTTGAAGAATCCTTGGCGATGATGGTTACCGCTTATCAGAAATTGGACAAAAAACAATTGAGCGATGATGCCCGCCGTGTGTTGGCGCAAAATTATCCCAACAGCCGCTTTTTGTCTGAAGAATGGGAAAGCCAGTCAATGCCGTGGTGGCAGTATTGGAAGTAAACGGTTAAAACAAAACAACAGGCTGCCTGAAAACGTTGCTCGGTATTTCAGGCAGCCTGTTTTACAGACAAAATTCATTGATGAGTAAATCTTTTCCGCTGTTTCCCAAACACCCCGAACGCATTTGCTGGGGCTGCGATAAATATTGTGCCGAACACGATTTGCAATGCGGCAACGGTTCTATACGTATTCCGCATCCGATTGAAGACAACGGACGGGATTGGTATCGCAGCGGCGATTGGTCGGGCTTATTGTCAAGCCAACAGCAAGCTGCTATTCAGGCAGCCACTGTTCAGGCAGCCGAAAGCAGTAAACCCGCTGATTCGCCCAATAAACCGCACATTAAATTATTGCTGAATTGACCTTTTCCCCAGTTTTTAGGCAGGAAAGGAGGTCAATTGTTGAGTGAATATTACTTAACGATAATAAAATATTATTTTTAATAACTATTTGATATTTATAATATTTTATATTGAATAAAATATAAAGTTAAAATTTGGCGTTGGCAATAAGTTATCTAACCGTGTATTGACAATACACGGTTATTTTTGTATTGTTTAAATACACGCACAAGGCAACAAATATGATTATTAGTTTTAGGCACAAAGGTTTGGAAAAATTTTACCGTACCGGTAGCAAGGCGGGCATTCAGGCGGCACATGCGGCAAAATTAAATTTGATATTAACTGCATTGGAGGCGGCGGATTGCCCGCAAGATATGGACATCAACGGCTGGGATTTGCACGCGCTGGCAGGTGTGTTGAAAGACCATTGGAGCGTTAAGGTAAACGCCAATTGGCGGATTACTTTTCGTTTTGTCGGCGCGGATATCGAGTTGGTGGATTACCAAGATTATCATTGAAAGGATTGAAAAATGGGCATGCACAACCCTGCACACCCGGGCTTAATTATCCGGGAATATTTGACAGATACGACTATTACCGAACTGGCAAGGCATTTGGGTGTAACCCGAACCGCATTGAGCCGTGTTATCAATGGTAAGGTGGGAATCACGCCTGAAATGGCGATGCGATTATCCATTGTGCTTAATACCGGTGTTGGTTTCTGGATAAAACTGCAAGCAAATTATGATGCTTGGCAGGCGGAACACAATACTCCGAAACCTGAAAACGTTGTGCCGCTTTATCCGCGGGCTGTAGCGGAAACAGCAAAAGCACATACCTGAAATAAATCCCAATACACCGGCGTGTTGTTTTTATCTGCTGCGTTGCAGTTTGTTTTAAAACAACGATGCCGGTGTTTGGGTTTGGTGTTTTTTAATGCCGTTAAATTCAGTTCATCAATTTTTTTGAGTTGCCTGAATGGCGGTCAGCGCAATGGTGTAAACAATGTCGTCCACCAACGCGCCGCGCGATAAATCATTGACTGGCTTATTTAAGCCTTGCAGCATCGGACCGACGCTCAATACGTTGGCACTGCGCTGCACGGCTTTGTACGTGGTGTTGCCGGTGTTTAAATCGGGGAACACAAACACGGTGGCTTGACCGGCAACGGCACTGTCGGGTGCTTTGGATTTACCCACAGAGGGAACACTGGCGGCATCGTATTGCAGGGGGCCGTCAATCAGTAAGTCGGGGCGTTTGGTGCGCACCAATTCCACTGCTTTGGCTACTTTTTCTACGTCCGGACCGGCTCCTGATGTACCGGTTGAATAGGAAATCATTGCCACTTTCGGCTCAATGCCAAAGGCTTTGGCTGAATCCGCCGATTGAATGGCAATGATTGCCAGCTCTTCGGAAGTGGGATTGGGATTGACGGCGCAGTCGCCGTACACCAATACTTGATCGGGCATCAGCATGAAGAATACGCTGGAAACCAAGCCGGCATCGGGTGTGGTTTTAATCAATTGCAGGGCAGGGCGAATGGTGTTGGCGGTGGTGTGTACTGCGCCGGAAACCAAGCCGTCCACTTCATCTAAAGCCAGCATCATTGTGCCCAATACCACGGTGTCTTTTAATTGCTCGGCGGCGGCTTCTGCGGTTAAGCCTTTGCTTTTGCGAAATTCAACCATCGGGGCAACATAATTGGTGCGAATGGTGTCGGGGTCAATGATTTCCAAGTCGGCGGGCAGTTCAAGGCATTTGCTTTTAACCACGGCTGCCACTTCTTCGGGTTTTGCTAAGAGTACACAGCGGGCAATGCCTTTTTGGTGACAAATAATTGCTGCTTCTACGGTGCGCGGCTCGCTGCCTTCGGGCAAAATAATGCGTTTGGCGGCGGCGCGGGCTTGCTCCAGCATGTTGAGGCGAAATACCGGCGGTGTTAAGCGCGGTTTAACGGGTGTGTTCAGCAGGTGTTTTAAACTTTCGTGGTTTAAGTGTTCGGCAACCGATTGCGCTTCTGCTTGCGGCGGCAATACGCCCAAACACTGCGGATGCCAATTGCCGCAGGCAAATTGATCGTTGATGTGCTGCAAATAGGTTGCCGCATCAGTGCCGCTGCCTTCAAAATTTAAGATATAGCCCGCTATCTCGGTTGGGCTGTTGGCATAAGCCTGTTTGGCAAGCTTTAAGCGTTGAATGGTGGCTGCCGCTGTGTCTTGTGCCGTAACCGTTAAAATCACACGGGCGTTTAATACATTGGCGATTTGTGCGTTTTTATTCGCCAAAAACAGACGTTCGCCGCAAGGTTCTAAGCCTTTAATCACGGTAACGTCATGTGCGGCGGCGGCTTTGTTGAATTGAGCGGTGATGTTTTCAATTAAATCGTCATCGTGTCCGGCGGCAATCCAATTTTCCGCTTGGCTTAAGCTGACGGCGGCATCGCTGCCGATCGGCTGAAATAAAAATGTGTTGTGTCCGTTTTGCGTTAAAGCATAAATCAGTCCGTTGGCAATGTTGGTAAAATTGTTTTGAATGCCAACTGGGGCTAAGAGTAAATGCGTCATCTATTATCTCCGTGTAACGGTTGGGTTAAAAAACAGGCTGCCTGAAACAATAGGCTGCCTGAAAGGTGCAATTGAATGAATTATATGATAGAAAGGTGCGGTTTTTATCATTTGGTTATCACTTAAAATAAAGGAATGCGGTATGGCAAAATCTCATCAAACGCATATCCGTGTGCGCGGCTATCATTTGGATTTGTTTTTGCATGTAAACAATGCACGCTATTTGGAATTTTTGGAAGAAGCGCGCTGGTCGTATTTTGAGGACGAAGCACTCACGCCTTTGTTTTGGCAGCGGGGCTATGGCATGGCGGTGGTGAATATTAACATCAATTATCGGCACGGTGCGGTGTTCGATGATGATTTGGTGATTCATACCGGTTTCAGCCTGGTGCGCCAGCGCAGTGCGGTGTTAAAGCAGGTGATTACGTTAAAAAACACGGATACGGTGGTGGCAGATGCCGAAATTGTGTTTGTGGCGGTGGACAAAAACAGCAATAAAGCGGTGGGGTTTGACGATGAATTGAAAGAAAGATTGAACAGTTTGCTTGAAAAAACAGCCTGAAAAAACAGTCTGAATGGGTTTACTCAGGGATTAATATTTATTTTAGGATAAAGCATGAAAAAATGGTTGAGTGTATTGATTGCTGCGGTGCTGGCAGCGGCGGTGGCGTTGATTTTGTGGCCGAGTGCACCCAAAGCGGCGGATTTTTCGCTGGTGGATTTAAATGGTAAAACGGTGAACCAAACACATTTGCAAGACAAGGTAACGCTGATTAATTTTTGGTATCCGTCTTGCCCGGGTTGCGTCAGTGAGATGCCGAAACTCATTAAAATGGCGCATGATTATCAAAACCAATCGGCATTTCAAATCATTGGAATCGCATTGCCGTATGACCCTGAAAGCAGTGTGCGCAACTATGCGGCAACGCGAAATCTGCCGTTTCAGGTAGCCATTGATACCAATAATCAGGTGGGCAAAGCCTATGGTGTGGAAGTTGCACCCACTTCGGTATTGGTTAATCGCTCGGGTGAAGTGGTGAAAACTTTTGTCGGTGAGCCGGATTTCGGGGCATTGTATCGGCAGGTAGATGTGTTATTGAAATAACGTTAAAACCAAAAAGGCTGCCTGAAACGATTTTCAGGCAGCCTTTGATTTGTTTGTGCGGGATTATTCTTCGTCTTTGTTTATTGACACCATCAAAGTATGCAAGCGCCGTGCGTCGGCGCGGGCAATGGTGAAATTCAGTTTGCCGATGCTGATTTTGTCGCCGCGCACGGGTACATGACCAAATTCTTGAATCACCAAGCCGCCTATGGTATCTACTTCTTCGTTGCTGTAGTTTGTGCCGAAAAACGCGTTGATGTCATCAATTTCGGTAACGGCATTGATGCGGAAACGCTCGGGCGAAACGGCGAAGATATTGTCGGCACTGTCGTCTTCATCGAATTCGTCTTCAATGTCGCCGATGATTTGCTCCAGCACGTCTTCAAAAGTAACCAACCCTGAAGTGCCGCCGTATTCGTCCACCACAATCGCCATGTGGTTGCGCTGTTCACGGAATTCTTTGAGCAGGCTGTTGAGCGATTTGCCTTCAGGAACAAACACGGCTTCACGCAGGAGGTGGGTCAGCTGAAAATGCTCGGTGCGATTCCAGTATTTCAGCAAATCTTTGGCATGTAAAATGCCCAAAATATCGTCTTTGTCTTCCCCAATAACAGGAAAACGCGAATGGCTGGTTTCCTGCACATAAGCAATAATGCGTTCGGGCGAATCGCCGGATTTAATGACGTCCATTTGGCTGCGGGTAATCATGACGTCGCGCACGCCCAGTTCGGAAAAATGGACTACATTTTCCAAGCATTGCAGGGCATCGGCATCAAATACGCCGCGTTCATGTGCTTGACGCAGAAGCTGCAATACTTGTTGTTCGGTTTCCGGCGCGTCTCCGGCGATTTTGTTGACCAAGCGTTCAAAAAAATTGGGCGTTTTCGACTCACTGTCGTCCATTGCTGATAGGCTCCAAGCGGTTATTTTTGTGGTGAATATTGGGTTGTTTTTTAACAGTCTGCCTGAAACAGATGATTTTAATATGACAAGCAGACTGTTTAATAGGAAATTATTGGGTTAATGGGTTAATTTATGAGGCATGGCGAATTTTTGGGTTGATGACGCCATACAGAATATCCACCAGTAAGCTGATTAAAATCAAGGCGGTGGCAACCAGCAGAATACCATTTTGTACAATTGGGTAATCGCGGCTGAAAAATCCTTCCAAAAGCCAATTGCCCACACCCGGCCAGCTGAAAATGGTTTCAGTGAGAATAGCACCGGAGAGCAGGGTTGCCATTTGCAAACCGACAACCGTTACCACGGTAATCAACGCATTGCGCATGACATGCACCAATACCACACGTGCAGGCGACAGACCTTTGGCGCGGGCGGTGCGTACATAGTCTTCACCCAAAACTTCCAAGATAGACGAGCGCGTCATGCGGGAAATCATTGCCAAAGGAATGGTGGACAATGCCAGCGAGGGCAAAATAAAGTGTTTAACCACGTTCCAAAACGCACCTTCTTGCCCTGAAAATAAAGAACCCAATAACCACGAGCCGTAAAGCGGTTTAACATCTAAATATTGTGCCACTGAAATAACGCCCGATACGGGCAACAAGCCCAAGTAATGGGCAAAAATGCCGGTGAGAATCGGACCCAATAAATAAATCGGCATGGAGTAGCCTGCCAATGCGCCGGACATCAGGGTGTAGTCCAGCCAAGAACCGCGGCGCAGGGCGGCAATAATGCCGACGCTGATGCCTATGGTGCCGGCAATGATGATGGCGCACAATGCCAATTCCAAGGTGGGAATAAAGTGAGTAAAAAAATCGTCCAGAACCGGTGTTCGGGTGCGGAAAGAAGCACCGAAATCACCATGAAAAATACCGCTTAAATAATTCCAGTATTGTACAATCAGGGGCTTGTCCAGCCCCAAACGTGCTAAGGCTTGCGCGTGCATGGCGGGATCTACGCCTTTTTCGCCCATCATCACTTCCACTACATCACCCGGTACCAGCCGAATCAAGGTGAATGTGGATAAGGTTAAGCCGATATAGACGGGGATTAAAATCAAAATACGGCGCAGAATATACATGAACATACTTGGAAAACCTTTCTTTAACAGGCAGCTTGTTTGGTATGCGGCTGCCTGAAAATGATATTAAATTGCCTGCAAAACGCACAAAAAGGATTATGGCTAAAGAATCAAAATGTGTTTATTATTGAGTCAGTTTGTTTTTTGTTAAAGGCTTTGGTTTTGGGTTTCGCGTTAAGCAACGTAAATTCTAACTGATTTTAAAAGGGAATTGAAGTTGATTATTGTGCCGCCAAGGTGTGATTTGACATGAAAAATAAAAAGAATTGATTATAAATCAGCCATCTATTTATAAAATACTGATGATGTCAATTTATTATTTTGGTTTGTTTCAAGAGTAGGGCGTATGATGCTGCCTGAGTAAGCAATCAGGCGGTAAAATTGAGTTTAGCTGTTTAACTGATTGAAAAGTAAATTAAAATGATAAATTTGATTTGATTGCAGGGTTGTTTTGTATCAAGCAAGTATTCGCGTTATTATTGCTTGGTGTTGTGTGCGGGCAGTGCCGAAGACAAATTCTTTAACATACTTTAAAAGCTGGTTATAATGACCAATGCTTTTACCTAAATTTTCACGGGGTGTGAACTATCATGCTGGAAAATTATTTCCCCATATTGGTGTTTGTGCTGGTGGGTTTGGCAGCAGGTGTCCTGTTTATTGTGCTGGGCTTGCTGCTGGGACCGAACCGACCGGGCGCGGTTAAACAAGATTCGTTTGAATGCGGATTTGAGGCTTTTGAGAATGCACGCATGAAGTTTGACGTGCGTTATTATCTGGTGGCGATTTTGTTTATTTTGTTTGATTTGGAAGTGGCGTTCATGGTGCCGTGGGCAGTGGTGTTTAAAGAGCTGGGTGCTTATGGTTTTTGGTCGATGATGGTGTTTTTGGTGATTTTAGTCATCGGCTTTGTTTATGAATGGAAAAAAGGCGCTTTGGAATGGGAATAGAGGGCGTTTTAAACAAAGGATTCATCACCACCAGTGCGGATACGGTGTTGAATTATGTGCGCACGGGTTCGCTGTGGCCGGTTACATTTGGTTTGGCGTGCTGTGCGGTTGAGATGATGCAGGCGGGCGCGGCGCGCTACGATTTAGACCGTTTCGGAATCATTTTCCGTCCGTCGCCGCGTCAGTCGGATTTAATGATTGTGGCAGGTACGCTGTGCAATAAAATGGCACCGGCTTTGCGCCGTGTGTATGAGCAAATGGCAGAACCGCGCTGGGTGTTGTCGATGGGTTCTTGTGCCAACGGCGGCGGATACTATCATTACTCATATTCTGTGGTGCGCGGCTGTGATCGTATTGTGCCGGTAGATGTGTATGTGCCCGGTTGTCCGCCCACTGCAGAAGCCTTGATATACGGGCTGATACAGTTGCAGCAGAAAATTAAACGCACATCTACCATTGCGCGGGTTTAAGGGGTTTGAATATGGCAGAAATCAGCAAACTTCAGGCAGCATTGGCAGCCGCTTTGGCTGAAACCGCAAAAGTTACCCTTGCTTTGGGGGAGCTGACTGTGGATTGTGCGGCGGCGGATTATCACAACATCATGCAAACATTGCGCGATAATGCTGATTTGCATTTTGAGCAGTTGATTGATTTGTGCGGCGTGGATTACAGTACCTATCGGAATCAAAGTTGGGAAGGCAAACGGTTTGCGGTGGTAAGCCAGCTGTTGTCTGTAAAACACAATTGGCGTGTGCGTGTGCGCGCGTGGGCAGACAACGATGATTTCCCGGTGGTGGATTCTGTGGTGGATATTTATAATTCTGCCAATTGGTATGAGCGGGAAACGTTTGATTTGTACGGAATTTTATTTAACAATCACCCCGATTTGCGCCGTATTCTTACCGATTATAATTTTGTTGGTCATCCGTTTCGCAAAGATTTTCCGGTGTCCGGTTATGTTGAAATGCGCTATGACGAAAAAGAAGGGCGAGTGGTGTATCAGCCGGTAACAGTTGAGCCGCGTGAAATCACGCCGAGAATCGTCAGAGAGGAGCAGTACGGTGGCTAATACAACACGTAATTACACCATTAACTTCGGTCCGCAGCATCCGGCGGCGCATGGTGTACTGCGCATGATTTTGGAGATGGAAGGCGAAACCATCGTCCGTGCCGATCCGCATATCGGTTTGTTGCATCGAGGTACTGAAAAACTGGCAGAAAGCCGTACCTTTATCCAAGCTTTACCCTATATGGATCGCTTGGATTATGTGTCGATGATGTGCAATGAGCAAGCCTATTGTCTGGCAGTGGAGCGGTTGTTGGGTGTTGATGTGCCGATTCGCGGACAATATATCCGTGTGATGTTTGCCGAAGTTACCCGTATTTTGAACCATTTAATGAGTATTGGTTCACATGCGCTGGATATTGGTGCAATGACGGTATTTCTCTACGCGTTCAGAGAGCGCGAAGATTTAATGGATTTGTATGAGGCGGTATCCGGTGCGCGTATGCACGCGGCGTATTTCCGCCCCGGCGGTGTTTACCGCGACTTGCCCGAATCAATGCCGAAATACGAATCCAGCAAATACCGCAGTGCCAAAGTATTAAAAGCATTGAATGCTGCTCGAGAAGGCAGCATGTTGGATTTTATCGAAGACTTTACCAATCGCTTCCCGAGCTGTGTTGACGAGTATGAAAATTTGCTCACGGACAACCGTATTTGGAAGCAGCGCACGGTTGGTATTGGTGTGGTGTCGCCCGAACGTGCATTGCAAAAAGGATTTACCGGCGTTATGTTGCGCGGATCGGGTATTGAGTGGGACGTACGCAAAAAACAACCCTATGATGCTTATCATTTGGTGGATTTTGATATTCCCGTGGGCATCAATGGTGATTGTTATGATCGCTATTTATGCCGCATCAATGAAATGCGTGAATCCAATCGCATTATTAAGCAATGCGTTGCTTGGTTGCGCAAGAATCCCGGTCCGGTAATCAGTGAAAACCATCAAGTCGCACCGCCTAAACGCGAAGACATGAAAACGGGTATGGAAGAACTCATTCACCACTTCAAATTGTTTACTGAAGGTATGCACGTGCCTGAAGGTGAAGTGTATGCGGGTATTGAACACCCGAAAGGTGAATTTGGGATTTATTTAATTTCCGATGGTGCAAATAAGCCTTATCGCATGAAAATTCGTGCACCGGGCTTTGCGCACTTGCAAGGTATGGATGAAATGGCACGCGGTCATATGCTGGCTGACGTGGTGGCGATTATCGGTACGCAAGACATTGTATTTGGGGAGGTGGATCGATGATATTATCCGCTGAAAGTTTGAAACAAATTGATGTGGAATTGGCTAAATATCCGGCGGATCAACGCCGCAGTGCCGTGATGAGTGCATTGCGGATTGCCCAAACCGAAAAAGGCTGCCTGAAACCGGAAACCATTGAGTATGTTGCCGAGTACATCGGTATTGCCCCCGTTGCCGCTTATGAAGTCGCTACATTTTATAATATGTATGACTTAAAACCGGTGGGTAAATACAAACTCACGGTGTGCACCAATCTGCCTTGTGCCTTACGCGGCGGTGTGGCGGCAGCGGATTATTTAAAACAACGCTTGGGTATTGGTTTCGGTGAAACCACATCAGACGGTAAATTCACCTTGGTTGAAGGCGAATGTATGGGTGCTTGCGGTGATGCGCCAGTGATGTTGCTGAATAATCATAAGATGTGCAGCTTTATGACCGAAGAAGCCATAGAAGCGAAATTGGCGGAGTTGAACTGATGACAATTTATCAAACAGGTGTCATTTTTGACCAAGTCAATGCCAAAGAAGCCGATGATTGGAAACTGGAAGCCTATACCGCACGCGGCGGCTATCAGGCATTGAAGAAAATCCTAAGCGAAAAAATAACGCAAGACGATGTGATTGCTGAAGTGAAAGCGTCCGGTTTGCGCGGTCGCGGCGGTGCGGGATTTCCTACCGGTTTAAAATGGAGCTTTATGCCGCGTTCTTTTCCCGGCGCCAAGTACGTGGTATGCAACACCGATGAAGGTGAACCGGGAACATTCAAAGACCGCGACATCATTATGTACAACCCCCATGCTTTAATTGAAGGCATGATTATTGCCGGCTATGCAATGGGTGTGGCTGTCGGTTATAACTATATTCACGGTGAAATTTTTGAGGGCTATCTGCGTTTTGAAGAAGCCTTAAAACAGGCGCGTGAAGCGGGTTATCTCGGCAAAAATATTCTGAACAGCGGTTTTGATTTTGATTTGTTTGCGCATCATGGTTATGGGGCGTATATCTGCGGCGAAGAGACTGCTTTGTTGGAATCATTGGAAGGCAAAAAAGGTCAGCCTCGTTTTAAACCGCCGTTTCCCGCTTCATTTGGCTTGTATGGCAAACCCACTACCATTAACAATACCGAAACTTTTGCTTCAGTGCCGTTTATTATTCGCGACGGCGGTCAAACGTTTGCCGATAAAGGCAAACCCAATAACGGCGGCACTAAATTATTTTCCATTTCCGGACATGTGGAACGACCGGGTAATTATGAAGTGCCTTTGGGTACGCCATTTAAAGATTTGCTGGCAATGGCGGGCGGTATGCGCGGCGGCAAAAAACTGAAAGCCGTGATTCCCGGCGGATCGTCTGCACCGGTATTGCCGGGTAACATCATGATGGAAGTTACCATGGATTATGATGCCATCAGCAAAGCCGGTTCGATGCTGGGTTCCGGTGCGGTGATTGTGATGGATGAAGATGTGTGTATGGTCAAAGCCTTGGAGCGTTTAAGCTACTTCTATTATGAAGAATCCTGCGGTCAATGCACTCCTTGCCGTGAGGGAACAGGTTGGTTGTACCGCATCGTGCATCGCATTGCCAATGGTGAAGGTCGTCCCGAAGATTTGGCATTGTTGGATTCTGTCGGTAACAATATGGCGGGACGGACTATTTGTGCCCTGGCAGACGCGGCAGTGTTTCCTGTGCGCAGTTTTACCAAACATTTTCGTGCCGAATTTGAACACTATATCGAACACGGCAAACCCATGAAAGAACACCGCTGGTGCTAGGCTTAACGCTGATGTAAACGGATATCGGTGTGTCTGGCTTTAATGTGTCAGCGCATCTTGTTATTAGGATTGCAAACCCATGTTACAAATTCAAATTGACGGTAAACAGCTTGAGGTGAAGCCGGGCAGTACGGTGATTGAAGCTGCTCATCTGGCGGGTACGTACATTCCGCATTTTTGCTATCACAAAAAATTGTCTATTGCCGCGAATTGCCGCATGTGCTTGGTGGAAGTGGAGAAAGCGCCCAAGCCGTTACCTGCTTGTGCCACTCCGGTTACGGACGGCATGGTGGTTAAAACCGATTCACCGCTGGCAAAACAGGCGCAGCGCGGAGTGATGGAATTTTTGTTGATTAATCACCCGTTGGATTGTCCCATTTGCGACCAAGGCGGTGAATGCCAGCTACAAGATTTGTCAGTGGGTTATGGCAACGGCGGCAGTCGCTATCAAGAAGAAAAGCATGTTGTCGGCAGTAAAAATATGGGGCCTTTGGTCTCGGCGGCGGAAATGAGTCGTTGTATTCATTGTACCCGTTGTGTGCGTTTTACCGAAGAGATTGCCGGTTACCAAGAAATCGGCATGGCGAATCGCGGTGATCATTCTGAAATCATGCCGTTTATCGGTAAAACCGTAACCAGCGAAATTTCAGGCAACATCATTGATTTGTGCCCGGTGGGCGCGCTTACCAGCAAACCGTTCCGTTACAATGCGCGTTCTTGGGAATTGAGCCGCCGCAAAACCATTTCTGCTCATGATGCTTTAGGCAGTCATTTGGTGGTGCAAACCAAAGATCATACCGTGCGCCGTGTGCTACCTTTGGAAAACGAAGAAATCAATGAATGCTGGCTGAGTGATCGCGATCGTTTTGCATATGCGGGTTTATATACCGACCGTTTAACTCAGCCGCAAATCAAGCAAGACGGACAATGGCACACTGTGGACTGGGAAACAGCCTTGCATTATGTTGCCAAAGGTCTGCGCGGCGTCCACCGTGATTTTGGCAGTGACGGCATTGGCATGTGGGTGAATCCCGCAAACACCATAGAAGAAATGTATCTGACCAAAAAATTGGCAGAAGGTTTAGAGGTGTTTGCTCTTGACAGCCGTTTACGCCAACAAGACAGCCGTCTGGCGGGTGCGCTGAAAGGTGCGCCGTGGCTGGGTCAGCGCATTGAAGAATTGGCTAAAAATGATGTGGTGTTGTTTGTGGGTACGTGTTTGCGCCAAGAACAGCCTTTATTGACGGCACGTATTCGGCAAGCTGCCAAAAATGGTATGAAAGTCATGGTATTGGCGGCAGACAAAGAAATTCTGTATATGCCTTTGCTTGCTCAGGAAGTTGTTCATCCGTGGCAATGGGCATCATGGCTGGAAAATGCGCTGAATAATGATATTGGTAAAGCATTGAGAGAGGGCGATGTTTCTGCGATTGTGATGGGTGCGGAAGCACAAAATCACCCCGATGCAGCTGCCATTTATGCGGCTGCTCAAAACTTAGCGGCGCAGACCGGTGCTGTAATGGGTGTATTGCCGCAAGCGGCTAACAGTGTGGGTGCGGGTGTGGTGGGCGTGAGTGCCGCCATTGCTGAAAACACGATTGTTGAACAAATTGCCAACCCGAAAAAAGCGGTAATGTTGTTTAATGTAGAGCCGGAAATTGATATTGCTGACGGTGCTGCGGCAATTGCTGCCTTAAAGCAAGCGCAAACCGTGATGGCGTTTACGGCATATGACAGTGCGGTATTGCGTGATGTGGCTGATGTGTTGCTGCCGATTACGCCGTTTACCGAAACTTCAGGCAGCCTGATTAATATGGAAGGACGTTTGCAATCATTCCGCGGGGTGGTAAAAGCGGTGGGTGATGCACGCCCTTTGTGGAAAGTATTGCGTGTTTTGGGAAATATGCTGGAACTGGCAGACTTTGATTATGATTGCAGCGAAGAAATTCTTGAAGACGCCATTGCCGAGAATGGCTTAACCGGTAAATTGAATAATGAAATCAGTGTAAACGTGCTGCCGATAACAAATACAGCGGTGGTGCGCGTGGGCGGTGTGGGTATTTATGCCACTGATGCGATTGTGCGCCGCTCTGCGCCGCTACAAGCCACGCCTCAGGCGGCTGAACCGGCTGCACGTGTGCATTCGGTAACGCTGGCGCAATTTGGTTTGGCTGACGGTGAAACGGCTGTTCTCAAGCAAGGTGCGAGTGCATTCCGTGTTACCGTTGCCGTTGATGACAGGCTGCCTGAAAACGTGGTACACCTGCCCTTGCACCAAAACAACTGGCAAGCGGGCGCGTTATTAAGCACTGTTGAATTGAGCAAAGGATAATCATGCAAGCGTGGTTTCAACAATTATTAGGCACAGACATTGGTCTGGTGGCGGCGATTGTGGTCAAAATCGTCCTGATTTTATTGCCGCTCATTTTAACGGTGGCGTATTTAACTTACTTCGAGCGTAAAGTCATCGGTTATATGCAGCTGCGTGTCGGTCCGAATGTAACGGGCCCATTTGGTTTGATTCAGCCGTTTGCCGACGTATTAAAACTGCTGTTTAAAGAAGTAACACGGCCGTCTCAATCCAATAAAGCCTTGTTTTATATTGGTCCGATACTGTCATTAGCCCCATCGTTTGCCGCATGGGCAGTGATACCGTTCAGTGAAAACTGGATTTTGACCAATATCAACGCAGGTGTATTGTATATTTTGATGATTACCTCATTGTCGGTGTATGGTGTGATTATTGCGGGCTGGGCATCTAATTCCAAATATGCCTTTTTAGGCGCAATGCGCTCTTCCGCACAAACCATTTCTTATGAAATTGCCATGGGCTTTGCCTTAATCGGGGTGATTATGGTTTCAGGCAGCATGAATTTTCATGATATTGTTGCTGCACAATCCACCGGAATTATGGGCGGTTCGGTATTTTCATGGAACTGGTTGCCGCTGTTTCCCTTGTTTTTGGTGTATTTGATTTCTGCCGTTGCGGA
Source organism: Stenoxybacter acetivorans DSM 19021 (assembly GCF_000745895.1). Classification (GTDB taxonomy): domain Bacteria; phylum Pseudomonadota; class Gammaproteobacteria; order Burkholderiales; family Neisseriaceae; genus Stenoxybacter; species Stenoxybacter acetivorans. The sequence continues at coordinate 22,483 of NZ_JQKE01000014.1, forward strand.
AACCAACCGTGCGCCGTTTGACGTTGCCGAAGGTGAGTCTGAAATCGTTGCCGGTTTTCATGTGGAATATTCCGGTTTTGCCTTTGCCTTGTTTTTCTTGGCAGAATATATTTTCATGATTTTGGTGGCTGCTTTAACCGCCATTATGTTTTTGGGCGGCTGGCTGTCGCCGTTTCCGAAAAGCTGGGGCATTATCGGTTCAGCGGGCGCGGTGTGGATGTTTATTAAAATGGCAGCGGTGTTGTACGGCTATTTGTGGATACGCGCCACGTTCCCGCGTTACCGCTACGACCAAATTATGCGTTTGGGCTGGAAAATTTTGATTCCGGTTACTATTGTGGCGGTGATTGCGCTGGGCTTATGGATGATTTCGCCGCTGTCATTGTGGCAATAGGGCGAAAGAGGAATTGTTATGGCAAATATAGTTAAAACCTTTTTGCTGGGCGAGTTGGTCAAGGGGATGAGCATCACCCTGAAAAACTTTTTTGCCCGTAAAATCACGATTTATTATCCTGAGGAAAAAACACCGCAATCAGTGCGCTTCCGCGGTTTGCACGCGCAACGCCGCTATCCTAACGGCGAAGAACGGTGTATTGCTTGTAAATTGTGTGAAGCCGTCTGTCCGGCAATGGCGATTAACATCGAAACAGAACAGCGTGAAGACGGTACACGCCGCACTTCACGTTATGATATTGATTTAACTAAGTGTATTTTTTGCGGTTTTTGCGAAGAGGCTTGTCCGGTGGACGCGATTGTGGAAACCAATATTTTTGAATACCACGGCGAAAAACGCGGTGATTTGCATTTTACCAAACCCATGCTGCTGGCAATCGGTGATCGCTATGAAAGCGAAATCGCCAAGTGCAAAGCGGCTGATGCTCCATACCGTTAAGAGGTGGCTATGACTTTGCAACTGATTTTGTTTTATGTGTTCGCCGCTGTGATTGTGGTGGGTGCGCTCAGTACGGTAATGGCCAAAAATCCGGTACATGCCGCCCTGTTTTTGGTATTGACGTTTTGCGCCAGTGCGATGATGTGGCTGTTGATGCAGGCTGAGTTTCTCGGTATTGTGCTGGTGGTAGTGTACGTTGGCGCAGTCATGGTGATGTTCTTGTTTGTGGTGATGATGCTCAATATCGACATTGAAGAAATGCGCGCCGGATTTTGGCGGCATGCGCCGGTTGCGGCAGTCGTCGGCATACTCACCGCGGCTTTAATCATTGTGATTCTGATCAATCCCAAAACCAATTTGGTGGCGTTTGGTGCAGCTCCCGATGTTGCGGGCGACTACAGCAATGTTCGTGATTTGGGTATGCAAATTTATACCACGTATTTGTTGCCGTTTGAATTGGCAGCGGTGTTACTGGTGCTGGGTATGGTGGCGGCAATTGCCCTGGTACACCGCCCCAATACCAATCCGCGCTTTATCGACCCGGCTGATCAAGTCAAAGTATCGGCAAAAGATCGCTTCCGCATGGTAAAAATGAATACTGAAGTGCCGCAAGCTGCTGTTGAAAGCAAACAGGAAACAGAGGAGGGTAAAGCATGATTACCTTAACCCATTATTTGGTGCTGGCAGCGTTGTTGTTTGCCATTTCCGCCATGGGCATTTTTATGAACCGTAAAAATGTGCTGGTTTTATTGATGTCGATTGAATTGATGTTGCTGGCAGTGAACTTTAATTTTGTGGCATTTTCCCAATACTTGGGCGATACCGCCGGTCAAATTTTTGTGTTTTTTATTTTAACGGTGGCCGCTGCTGAATCCGCCATCGGATTGGCGATTATGGTGTTGATTTTCCGTAACCGGCGCAGCATCAACGTTCAAGATTTAGATAGCCTCAAAGGTTAATCAACAGGTTAAGACGATAGAGAGAAAATAAAGATGAGTGTATATCTGACAATTGCCTTAGCTCCCCTGTTTGGTTCTTTGCTGGCAGGTTTATTCGGGAAGTATATTGGCCGCACCGGTGCGCACAGCGTAACTATTTTGAGCGTGTCGGTGTCGACTGTGTTGTCGGCGTGGGTGTTATATGGTTTCATTAAAGGGCAGCGAGAAACGTTCAACAACGATGTTTACACATGGCTGACCATGGGCGGCTTGGATTTTTCTGTTGGTTTTTTAGTGGATACCCTCACCGCGACCATGTTGGTGGTGGTAACCAGTGTGTCGTTGATGGTGCATATTTACACCATTGGCTATATGCATGACGACGATGGCTACCAGCGGTTTTTCAGCTATATTTCACTGTTCACTTTTTCGATGCTGATGTTGGTGATGAGCAACAACTTTATCCAACTGTTTTTCGGCTGGGAAGCGGTGGGCTTGGTATCGTATCTATTGATTGGTTTTTATTTCAAACGGCCAAGCGCAACCTTTGCCAATTTAAAAGCGTTTTTGGTGAACCGTGTCGGTGATTTCGGTTTTATTCTGGGCATTGCTTTGGTATTGGGTTATTTCGGAGGCAGTTTGCATTATGCTGATGTTTTTGCCGTTGCACCTTCATTGGCAAACGCCACTTTGGAATTGATTCCGGGTCAGGCATGGTCATTATTGACCATCACCTGTATCTTGTTGTTTGTCGGTGCAATGGGTAAATCGGCGCAGTTTCCTTTGCATGTGTGGCTGCCTGATTCGATGGAAGGCCCCACGCCGATTTCTGCCTTGATACACGCGGCAACCATGGTAACCGCCGGTATCTTTATGGTGGCGCGTATGTCGCCCTTGTTTGAATTATCGGATACCGCGTTGAATGTTATTCTGGTCAGCGGCGCGATTACAGCCTTGTTTATGGGCTTTTTGGGCATGATCCAAAATGACATCAAACGGGTGATTGCCTATTCAACATTATCGCAGCTGGGCTACATGACGGTGGCGTTGGGTGTGTCTGCGTATTCGGTGGCGGTGTTTCATGTAATGACGCATGCTTTTTTCAAAGCCTTGTTGTTCTTGGCGGCGGGCAGTGTCATTATCGGTATGCACCATGATCAAGACATGCGCAACATGGGCAACTTGAAAAAATACATGCCGATTACTTGGCTGACCATGCTGCTGGGTTCATTGTCTTTGATTGGCACACCGTTTTTCTCTGGTTTCTACTCTAAAGATTCCATTATTGAGGCGGCACATGCTTCAAATTTATCTGCCGCCGGTTTTGCCTATTTTGCGGTGCTGGCAAGTGTGTTTGTTACTGCGTTTTATTCATTTCGCTTGTATTTTATGGTGTTTCATGGCAAAGAGAAATGGCGTGAAACACATCATCATGCCGATAATGCACATGAAGAACACCACGGTCTAAAACCGAACGACAACCCGCACGAAAGTCCGTGGGTGGTTACTTTGCCGCTGATTTTATTGGCAATCCCTTCGGTACTTGTTGGCATGTGGGCAATCAAACCCATGTTGTTCGGCGATTTCTTTAATGGTGTGATTACGGTAAACACCGAAGCGCATCCGGCGATGTTGACGTTGCAAGAGGAATTTCACGGTATAGTCGGCATGGTAACGCACAGTTTTACCAGCCCTGTGCTGTGGCTGGTGATTGCCGGTGTTGTGGCTGCATGGTTCTTATATATTAAAGCCCCGCAATTGCCTGCGAAAATTGCGTCCGCGCTCGGTCCGTTGTATCGTTTGCTGGATAACAAATATTATCTGGACACCATTTACTACAACGTTTTTGCCAAAGGCAGCCGCGCCATCGGACAATTTTTCTGGAAAATCGGTGATGTTTTGTTGATTGACAATGTGTTGGTAAACGGCACTGCCAAAGTAATCGGTGCCGTGGCAAGTGTTGTGCGCAGAATTCAAACCGGTTTTATTTATACCTATGCCACTGCCATGATTTTCGGCGTATTTGTACTGGTGGCATGGCTTTTTTGGCCATTATTTTATCGTTAATGGATTTTATTTATACATAGTTGAACAATTGATTTTGTCATGGGATACAGGTTTTTATTGATGCTGGTTCAAAATCAAAAATCCTTGTCATGGCGAACGAAGCACGGCAATCCGGTTTTATCCACACGGAATCGGACTATTTTCGGATTGCCGCGTCGGCTGTCTTCGCGCAATGGTGGTGTTGTGAAGTTTTGAAAAGTGCGGTTGTTTATCTGTATGCGGCTAAAAAATTGCATTTATTCAAATAATACCAATGCCGTGTCATTGTGAGGTGTGTAGCGGCGCGGGGTAATCCACTTTCTATTTGACTAAGCTGTGTACTGCTTCGATCACCATAACAAGTATTTTGATTTTTTTCCAAGCTAACCGTACTAATGATTAAAAACCGCATCGCCATATAAAAAGAAAGTTGTTCAGCTGTATAAACAAACAGGCTGCCTGAAATATTCAGGCAGCCTGTTTGTTCAATGGCGAATATCTGATATTTACAACACGCCTTTTTTCGCTAAATACCCTTCATAATCGCCCAAGTGGTGTTCAAAACTGCCTTCACCGTCTAGTTCAATGATTTGGGTGGCGAGGCTGGAGACGAATTGACGGTCATGTGAAACGAAGATTAAAGTGCCGGGAAATTTTTCCAATGCCATATTAAGCGATTCAATGCTTTCCATGTCCATGTGATTGGTGGGTTCGTCCATAATCAAGACGTTGGGTTCTTGCAAAATCAATTTGCCGTACAACATACGCCCTTTTTCACCACCGGAGAGAACGTGTACGGGTTTGCCGACTTCATTGCCGCTGAACAACAATCGCCCCAAAGTACCTCTTATTATTTGTTCGTCATCACCTTCTTTTCCCCAGCGGCGCATCCATTCGGTCAGGGTGATGTCGGTGTCAAAATCGTTTTCGTGGTCTTGTGGGTAGTAACCGATTTCGGCTTTTTCTGCCCATTTAATGTTGCCTGAATCGGCAGTAATACCATCGGCATAGTCGGCGTTAGCAGCACCTGCCAATAATTTTAACAGGGTTGATTTACCTGCGCCGTTCGGGCCGATAATCGCCAATCGTTCGCCCGCATCCAACATAAAGCTCAAGTTTTTAAATAAAGGCTTGTCAAAGCGTTTACTTAAACCGTTGACTTCTAAGGCTTGGCGGTGAAGTTTTTTCTTGTCATCGTAGCCAAAACGAATATACGGATTTTGACGGCTGGAGGGTTTAACGTCCACCATATCCGCTTTGATTTTATCTGCCAATTTGGCACGGCTGGTGGCTTGACGCGCTTTGGATTTGTTGGCAGAAAAGCGTGCCACAAATTCTTGTAATTCTTGCAGTTTTTCTTTGGCTTTGGCGTTGTCTTTCATGGTGCGTTCCCGCGCTTGGGCGGAAGCGAGCATGTAGTCGTCATAATTGCCGGGATAGAGAGTGATGCCGCCGTAGTCCACGTCTGCCATGTAGGTACACACTTCGTTAAGAAAATGGCGGTCATGAGAGATGATTATCATGGTGGACTCGTAGCCGTTTAATACGTCCTCAAGCCAGCGGATGGTGTTGATGTCAAGATTGTTAGTGGGTTCGTCCAGCAGCAAGATGTCGGGTTTGGAAAACAGGGCTTGAGCCAGCAATACGCGCAGTTTGAAGCCGGGCGCAACTTCGCTCATGGCGGCGTTGTGCAGGTATTCGTCTATACCCACGCCGCTGAGTAATTCAGCCGCGCGGGCTTCGGCGGTGTAGCCGTCGTATTCGGCAAATTTGGCTTCCAACTCTGCCGCGTGCATGTAATCATCTTCACTGGATTCGGGGTTGGCGTAGATGGTATCGCGTTCAGTCATTGCCGCCCACATTTCGGTGTGTCCCATCATCACAACGTCTAATACGCGGGTATTTTCGTAGGCGAATTGGTCTTGGCGTAATTTACCCAAACGCAAGCCTTGGTCAATGGCAATTTCACCGGAGGTCGGCTCTAAATCGCCGCCTAAAATTTTCATAAAGGTGGATTTTCCCGAGCCATTCGCGCCGATTAAGCCATAACGATGACCGCCGCCGAATTTGACGGAAACGTGTTCAAATAAAGGCTTTGCTCCGAATTGCATGGTGATGTTGTTGGTACTGATCATGGTGATTGTTGGTGTCCTGTAGCGAAATCTATTAGGCTGCCTGAAAGCGAAGCTTCAATGAAATGAAAACAAAATTTGTTATTTTAACAAAAATGGCTTGTATTTTCTGTAATTTATCAGGCGTGTAACAATTGGCTTTCCGTTAGTGCGCCCAATTAAAAATCACTTCGCAATCGAACGCAAAAATTAGTTAAATGTTTGATATTGATGCACGGTTTTAATCACCATAATAAATAGTTCTCATCACCTTTTTTGGATAACAGTAGTAACAGTAGTATGTGATTGGTTTGTTGAGGAAAATATAGCCAGTGGTATCATTGGCGTGATAACGATAATCCACATCGTGGTCTCAATAATTTTACCAATGTTGGGCGATTGAATTCTTCTTTCTTGCTTAAGAATGCTTAATGGTACTTGCAGAGGAGGCTCTATTTGATGCAGGTCGAGTAATTCTTGTCGATTTCTCAGCCTTAGCGTTTTTCCCGTGAAATAGAAAGGTGTCATCATCACTTGTTCTTGCGTATATTGTTTATCGGTTTGCACATTTAATTCATTCAGAGGTTGGGCAGAAAGCAAATCCCTGAAATCCAAATTTTGCCAACCGTTTTGTTGCACCAATTTCGCTTTATCCCAATATATGGTTAAATGCCCTGAAACATCATTTTTACCAGAAGCCACTGTAAAATTGAGAAATTCACTTCGCAGAAGTGTATGGTCGGATTGGTGTTTTAAAACGAAATCAAAAGTTTTTAAGCATTGTTCTGAGCTGACCTTTATACCACCTGTTTTCATTTGTGTTTGTGGGCAAGGAGACAATTGATAATCAAAATTATCACCCAATGCGTAAATAAAGCTTTCTTGCGGATTGAAGAAAAAACCATGGATATTTTCAGTGATTTTTTGTGTTTCAACGGTTTGCCAAGTGGCACAAGCGTTCAGTAAACAGAGAACGCACAGCAACATCAAACGTTTCATCAGCTATTCTCCTTTTATACTTTAAAAGCAAGCCCACCCAAAAATGCATGTGAGTGAGCAATACATCATCACAAAAATATTTAAAATCATTAAAAATAAAATACTTATAAAATTTCCAGCAACCCTGCCGCCCCCATGCCAGTGCCGATACACATGGTAATCATGGCATAGCCGGTTTTTCCTTGATTGCGTAAACCATGAATGGCAGTGGCTGCCCGAATTGCACCGGTTGCGCCCAGTGGGTGTCCCAGCGCGATGGCACCGCCGTTGGGATTCACAAGTGTACTGTCTAAATCCAAATCGCGAATCACGGCTAAGGCTTGGGCGGCAAAGGCTTCATTCAGTTCAATCCATTGAATGTCTGCCATGGTTTTTCCTGCTGATTTTAACACGGCGGGAATGGCTTCTTTCGGACCAATGCCCATGATTTCCGGTGGCACACCGCGCACAGCAAAACCGGCGTAACGTGCAATTGGGGTCATGTTGTGGCGTTTCAGCACTTCCTCGCTGACCACCAGCAATGCCCCCGCGCCATCGGACATTTGTGAGCTGTTGCCTGCTGTAACCGAACCTTTGGCAGCAAACACCGGTTTGAGTTTTGCCAAATTTTCCGCATTGGTGTCGGCACGCGGTCCTTCGTCGGTGTTCAGTAAACGGCGAATTTCGCCGATTTCGCGGCGGCTTAAATCGGCACTGCGATAAATGGCTTCAATTGGGCTGATTTCAGTGGTGAAGCAACCGTTTTGAATGGCTTTCAAAGCGCGGCGGTGGCTTTCAAGCGCAAATGCGTCTTGATCTTCACGGCTGATTTGCCAGCGTTCAGCCACTTTTTCGGCAGTAATCCCCATGCCGTAGGCAATGGCGATGTTGTCGTCTTTTTCAAAAACGGCAGGATTAATAGATACCTTATTGCCCATCATCGGCACCATAGACATGGATTCACTGCCGGCGGCAATGGTGATGTCTGCCTCACCGCAGCGCACACGGTCGGCGGCAATTTGCAGGGCGTTTAAGCCCGAAGCGCAATAACGATTTACTGTAATACCTGCCACCGTGTTGGGTAAACCCGCCAGCAGCACCCCGATGCGCGCCATGTTCAAACCCTGCTCGGCTTCGGGAAAGGCACAACCGACCACCACGTCATTGATTTCGTGTAAATCAAATTCAGGCACTTGTGCCAGCACACGCTTAATCACATGTGCAAGCATGTCATCGGGGCGGGTGGTGCGCAACATGCCACGCGGCGCTTTGCCGACGGGCGTGCGGGTGGCGGCAACAATATAAGCATCGCGTAATTGGGTCATACGGTTCTCCTGTTGTATTTTTGTGAAGTTATGGTCAATCTAAAAACCATAAAGCAACAATACGCTCATATCAGATAAACTTCGTCATGGCGAAGCGGGGGGCGGCACAAACACGGTACTTACTCATCAATATACTGCACCACAAAACAGTGAATTGCTGCTCATGCGAAGGACAGTATTTAGAAGCTGTTTAATATCTCTTGAAACAATTTCTGTGGGCGTATTTTGGTGTTTTTTTGCTGTTTGTCCTTGTTTTAGAACTACTAAATCGCGTTCGCTCAGCAAAAAAATCCCTCAAAATCTGCGCCAAATAAATCACGCTGAGAGACATAGCCGAATAAATAAAAAGTCCGTTATTTCAGTATGGGTTTTAATATTTAATATAATATTTTTAAATGGTTATTATAATTACCATCTACTCTGAAATAATGCAAATAAAGTTATTTAGCTAAAATAAACAGCTTCTTATATTTCAGGCTGCCTGAAAATGCAGTTACCCCAATTTTGCTTTCATCAATTCCTGCACTTGCTGCGGATTGGCTTTGCCTTTGCTGGCTTTCATCACTTGCCCTACCAAGGCGTTAAAGGCTTTTTCTTTACCGGCTTTGAATTCCGCCACCGATTTTTCGTTGTTTGCCAACACGTCATTGATAATGGCTTCGATTGCGCCGGAATCAGTCATTTGTTTTAAGCCATTGCGCTCGATAATTGCTTCTGCGCTTAAATCGCTTGTCCATAAGGCTTCAAAGACTTGTTTTGCCAGTTTGCTGCTTAAAGTGCCGTCGGCGATTTTGGCAACCAAGCCCGCCAAGCGGACGGCGGAAATCGGGCTGTTTGCCAATTCCAAATCCGCTTTGTTTAACGCGGCTGCCAATTCACCATTAATCCAGTTAGCAACCAATTTGCCTTGGCCGCATGTCTGGGCAGCTTCTTCAAAATAGGCTGCCTGAATACGGGAAGCGGTGAGTAAGCGAGCATCGTATTCAGATACGCCGTAGTCATTGATAAAACGAGCAGCCATTTCGGCGGGTAATTCCGGCATGGCGGCACGGGCTTGGTTCATCATTTCATCGCTGATAATAATCGGCAGTAAATCGGGGTCGGGAAAATAGCGGTAATCGTGTGCATCTTCCTTGCTGCGCATGGCGCGGGTTTCGCCGTTAGCAGGGTCGAATAAACGCGTTTGCTGAATCACTTTGCCGCCGTCTTCTATCAATTCAATTTGGCGGCTGACTTCGTAGTTAATCGCTTGTTCTAAAAAACGGAATGAATTTAAGTTTTTGATTTCGCAGCGCGTGCCAAATTCAGCTTGCCCTCGGGGGCGAACCGACACATTGGCATCAATGCGGAATGAACCTTCTGCCATATTACCGTCGCAAATATCCAACCAAGTAACCAAGCTGTGTAAGGCTTTGGCATATGCCACTGCTTCGGCGGCAGAACGCATTTCAGGTTCAGACACAACTTCCAACAGCGGCGTGCCAGCACGGTTTAAATCAATGCCGGTGTAGTTAGCAAACGCATCATGCACGGATTTGCCCGCATCTTCTTCCATATGGGCGCGGGTTACATTTATGGTTTTCACCGCATCACCCACCACAATATCCAGCTTGCCATGCTCAATAATCGGCAAATCCAATTGGCTGATTTGGTAGCCTTTGGGCAAGTCGGGATAAAAATAATTTTTGCGGTCAAACACGTTTTTTTGATTTACCGCAGCATTAAGCGCCAAGCCAAGCTTAATCGCTTTACTCACCACTTCGCGATTCATCACCGGTAGCACCCCCGGCAAAGCGCACTCCACCACGCTGGCATGAGCGTTCGGTTCAGCTCCAAACGTGGCGGACGCACCGCTGAAAATTTTGGATTGTGTGTTGATTTGAACGTGGACTTCCAGTCCGATTACGGTTTCCCAAGTCATTTTTTTATTTATCTCTTTAAAGTTTAAGTGGTCAGTGTATATGTTTTTGCACAGTGTTCACGTACTTTTGTTACCCATTTTTCATACCAACGCCAATCTTTATTTGCTACCAACACTCCATACCCATGCTTAGTATCTTTCGCGCTTAACTGTTGAAATAATTTTATGTGGTCATACATTCTAAATTCGCCATAACCTTCTTGATGCATTAAATCTACAATTTGTTTTGCAGTGTATTTTTTCTTTTCAGTTTCGTGAATAACAGCATATTCTTTATTTATATTTTCAGCCAAAGAGGAATTGCTGGGAATAAATTCTATAACTCGATCTGCTTGTCCTTTCCTATTCACCAATTTTGGAACAAAAAGTACCCTATAAGAAAATTTGTTACTTTGGAATTCGTCATTAGCAAGATTTTCGTCAAAATTAATAATATATTTACGAATATTGGGAGGTAACTCGGGGTGTTCTTCTAATAAGCTCTTCTGTTTTTCAGAAATACTTGAAAATTGCAAACTAAATGCCAACTGTTTTTCAATTCCTTTATTGTTGCCAAATAACTTCTTTATGTAAGTATTATAATTCAGGCAACATGCTTGAAAACGTGCGCTTAATATGTCATCTATTTTGGTTGTCATCTGATGTTCTATTTCATGCCTCAAGCCTATTAAGAATTTTAAATTGTTACTGGTGTCTTTATCTATAGGGGATTTTTCATTATTTAAACATTGTTCCAATTCCCAGCATTTATAAGCGCCGTATTTTGTTTTGTTAAATTTTTTGCGCGAGCCTATTTGTTTATAATAACGATATTCAATCTTCTTGTCACGAAAGTATGCATGTAAAAGATATGTCCACGCGATAATCATTAAAACAATATATGCTTCAGATTTGAAACCAATGCTGGGATTATTAAATATTTGTATGGCAGCAAGAGCGGCTTCTCGTGATTTAGTCAGTAACTCCGTTTTAATTGAGCCTACTCTGCGTGTTCGCATGTGTTTTTCTTCCATAAAAACACCCCATCAATTTAAATTTCAGGCAACCTTTAAATAAAAAAGGTCACCTGAAAATATTGCTCAACCCCGCACTTCCCCATGCCCCAACACCACCCATTTTTGGCTGGTCAGCCCGTGCAAGCCAACGGGACCGCGCACGTGGATTTTGTCGGTGGATATGCCGATCTCCGCACCCAGTCCGTATTCAAAGCCATCGGCAAAACGGGTGGAGGCGTTTACCATCACGCTGGCAGAATCCACTTGTCGCAAAAACCATTGAGCAAGAGCATAGTCGTTGGTGATGATGCTGTCGGTGTGGTGACTGCCGTAGTGGTTGATGTGATTGACTGCTTCTTCAGCATTTTCAACCACTTTAATCGATAATATGGGTGCGAGGTATTCGGTGTGCCAATCTTCTTCGGTGGCGGCAATGACTTTGTTGCCCAAAATTGCCTGTGTTTGTGCGCAGCCGCGTAATTCCACGCCTTTTTCAGCATAGGCTGCCTGAAGACGCGGCAATAATTCAGCGGCACGGCTGGTGTGGATAAGCAACGTTTCCATGGTATTGCAAGTGCCGTAGCGTGAGGTTTTGGCATTTACGGCAATGTTTATTGCCATGTCGGCATCGGCAACATGGTCAATATAAACATGGCAAATGCCGTCCAGATGTTTGATAACGGGCACTTTAGCTTCTTCACTGATGCGTGCCACCAGCCCTTTGCCGCCGCGCGGAATAATCACATCAATGTATTGCGGCAAATTCAGCATCACGCCCACGCCGGCGCGGTCGGTTTGGCTGATCAGATGCACCGCGTTTTCAGGCAGCCCTACTGCTTTCAGGGCTTGAGTGATTACAGCGGCAATGGCGGTGTTGCTGCGAATGGCTTCACTGCCGCCGCGCAATAAGCAGGCATTGCCTGATTTAAGGCACAATGCGGCTGCATCGATGGTAACATTGGGGCGCGCCTCGTAAATAATGCCGATAACACCTAAGGGAACTCGCATTTTGCCAACGGTAATGCCTGATGGACGGGTACGAAATTCGTCCATTTCGCCCACAGGGTCGGGCAGGGCGGCAATTTGATGCAAACCTTCTGCCATGGCGGTAATATTTTTTTCAGCCAGCCTCAGGCGATCGATCATGGCTTCGTCCAAACCTTTTTCACGTGCGGCGGCAAGGTCTTGTTCGTTAGCGGCCAAAACAGCGGCTTGATCTGCCAATAAGCCGTCTGCCATTGCCAATAATGCTTGATTTCTTTGTGCAGTGGTCGCATTTGCGAGTGCAAAATAAGCTGCTTTGGCATTTTTTGCCGCTTGCGTGATTTCTGCTTCCAATTCGGTTGATGCCGATTCATTGACAGTTGTTTTATTGTTTGAAAGCAAATCTTTAAAAAATGATTTGACACTCATGTTTTGTTCCCCATTAAACAGCGGTTTCATTTTTAAAAGCAAATTCATTTTGATTTGGATACCGCTGTATCCATCATACGGCAGCAGGACAAAATGATGCCTCATATTTGTGTATTTTATCAATCATTGCGGTTTATTGCTGTATAAACGCCATGTGCAAAATTGTCCGCTGTTATTGAATAAACGCCGAAATACCAGTAAAGCGCACAGCATACAGCCTAAGGCAGAACCAGCGCAAATCACAAACAGCATCACGACTTGATAGCGAACGGCTTGGTCGGGTGCGCCGCCTGCCAGAATTTGCCCTGTCATCATGCCCGGTAGGCTAACCAAGCCGACCACGCTCATGCTGTTAATTGTCGGCAGCATACCTGAAATGACTGCGCGGCGGGCGGTATCGCGGTATGCCTCCCATGCCGATGCGCCCAAAGACAGCAGCATTTCCACATGTCCGCGCCGGCTGTACAAATCTTGGGTGAGGCGGTCAAGGCAAAGGGAAATGCCGGTGAGGCTGTTGCCCAAAATCATGCCGATAATCGGAATCACGTATTGCGGTTCATACCACGGGCGCACATGCAGTACCAGAAATAAACCAATGGCGGCAACCAACCAAGAAGACAGCCACACTGATGACAGCGCATCTTGTGTCATACCGCGGTAAATCCAAGCCGAATGTGAACGGGCCGATATGCCTGCAATCACAGTCATCAACATCACAATACCAACAACCCAATACCATTGATTGGCAGAAAACACCCATTTTAACACCAAGCCAACCAGGCTCAATTGCACCACAGTACGCACGGCGGCAACGGCAATGCGCTGCGTTAAACCCAGTTTCAGCCACAGCGATATGGCGGCACTGATAAGCACCAATACAGAGGCAATGGCTAAATCAGCAACGCTGACATAATTGGCGGCGTGCATTATTGGCTTCCTTTATGCTGCAAATGTTCCACTCGGTTTAAGCGTCCGCTGTTTAAAAACCAAACGGTATCCGCCACTTGGGCAACTTGTGTTTCACTGTGTGAAATCCACACATAAGCCGCTTGCGGATTTTCAGCCAGCCAATGTTGTACCAAAGTTTGCACGGCAGCGGCAGTGGTTTTGTCCAGAGCGGAAGTGGGTTCATCAAGCAACAGAATTTTCGGATTCAATTGCAATACGCGTAATAAACACACAATTTGGCTTTCGCCGCCGGAGAGCGCGGCACTGTCTTGCTGTAAAAAATCATCGTCTTTACCGATTAAGCGCAGTGCCGATTGGGCATAATCAATTTGAAAACAGTGGTTTTTGTACCGTTTCAGGGCATAGGGCAGAGCCAAGTTGTCTGTTACACTGCCGGCAAGCAAAATCGGCTGCTGGCGCACATAGGCGACTTCGCTGCGATATTGCATTACTGATTGTGCTTTCAGCGATACCACTTGCCCATTACGCCGCAGAATGCCGGCATCGGGTAAATCCAACAATGCCATGGTGCGCATTAACACGCTTTTGCCCGCACCCGATGCACCGCATATTGCTACCCGTTCGCTCGAAAACACATCGAAATCCATGTCTTGCAGCAATATTTTTCCCGTTTGCGGCGCAATACGCCGTAAACCTTGCCCGTTTAATATCGGTGTGGTGAAAGAAGGTTTCATGAGGCTGGATATTTTCGATGTTTTTATTGGGTATTTTGTTTAAAGTGTTGCTGCGGCAAAAAAACAGATACCGCTGTTTTGGCGGTAAACCAAAATAATTATTTGTTTTTCAGGCAGCCTGAAAGCATATTCGCACGGCTTATTCGCTGTTGCGGATAAGATATGTTAGCTGCTTTGAGTAATTAATTGTTTAAAAAAGAGAATATTTTAAATTGGATTACCAAACTGTATTTGCAATGGCTGCATTTTGGTTTTTCAGGCAGCCAGATACATTGCCCTGAAAATACAGACGGAAAATCACTTTAAAAATCACAAAGCAGCAAACGCAGCCGATGCACGGCGGTTTCACAAGTAAACCGCTTAAGCGCCACGCAATTCTTTGGGCAACACAAACACAATATTTTCTGCCACGCCATCGCTTTCCCGTACTGCGTCGTAACCCCATTGCTTCAACACCGCAATTACTTCTTGCACCAGCACTTCAGGTGCAGACGCACCGGCGGTTACCCCCACGCGTGTTTTGCCGCTAAACCATTCTTTTTTCAGGCAGCCTGCATTGTCTGCCATATAAGCAGCAGCACCGTGCTGTGCCGCCACTTCACGCAAACGGTTGCTGTTGGAACTGTTGGGTGAACCAACCACAATCACCACCTCATTTTCGTCTGCCAGCGTTTTTACCGCTTCCTGACGGTTGGTTGTGGCATAGCAAATGTCTTCTTTATGCGGGCTGCGAATATGCGGAAACCGTGCTTTCAATGCGGCGACAATATCGGCGGTTTCGTCCACCGATAATGTGGTTTGGCTCACATGCGCCAGTTTTTCGGTATCACATACTGCCAAATTGGCAACATCTGCCACCGTTTCCACCAGCAATATTTCACCTTCAGGCAATTGCCCCATCGTGCCTTCCACTTCAGGGTGTTTTTTGTGTCCAATCATAATGATTCGGCAGCCCTGTGCATTGAGGCGTTCTACTTCTTTATGCACTTTGCTCACCAGCGGACATGTGGCGTCAAATACCCGAAATCCGCGGTTCTGTGCTTCTTGCTGTACCGATTTGGATACACCGTGGGCAGAATAAATCAGCGTTGCGCCCGCCGGTACGTCAGATAATTCTTCAATAAACACCGCACCTTTGGCACGTAAATTATCAACCACAAATTTATTGTGGACGACTTCATGGCGCACATAAATTGGCGCGCCAAATTGCTCAAGCGCACGTTCAACAATGCTGATGGCGCGATCTACTCCGGCGCAGAAACCGCGCGGGTTGGCAAGGAGAATGGTTTTTTGGGGTGTGTTCATAAGATAAGGTATCAGAAATCAAATTTTAAAAAATATCTAAAAAATATCTTAGATAAGCGAGATTAATACAATATTGTTTATATTTATGGAGCACTGTATAATGTATCTCAATCGTCCCGCGCCCTAACTGTACCGTGTTATTTTGGTGTACGCGCGGGCTTCTTATTTTTATGGGGTATTGGACGTAAACATACACGACCAATGATCCAGTAAATTATCTGGAATACCCATATCTTTTAAACCAATGGTATTGTTGGCTACTTTGGGAAATTCGTCTTTAATCAATGTTACAAGTCGGCTACCCCAAGCTGAATTGGGACAGATGATGTTTAACATTTTTTGCATCATACAAAAATACGGAAAACAGTGGTTTTGTTTTTCTCCCAGAGAACGCCATTGCGCATCTTCAGGAAAATTTTCACTGAAATTGACTGGTGGTGAAATTTCGGTGTTCCACAATCTGCCGTGATGCGCGGCAATATTGCGAATACTGTTTAAACTTTCCAGCCATTTTTTCAAGTGTTTTACTTCTGTTAGACCATATTTTTTAGCAATCCGAATTTGGTCGAGGTGCTGCATTCCGCTGAACAATTTGGACATTGTACCGAAATCCCATATTTCACAAGCAACCCAAATGGGCAGAGAGCCACCATATTTTTCTTGATGATGTTTGATAAAGGGTTGTTTTTCCGAACGTTTTATCAAATCTTGATGTTTACTGAACCATTTTTCGTAACGAGATGGGTTATTGCCTTGTTTGCGTGTGAAATTTTTATGAAGATACTCGGGTTTTTCATGAGCATTCGGGCATTTTTCTCCCAGTAAATGGGCAATATCAACCCGCACCGCCATTTCAATCCGTTCCAGTGCGTCCAATGCCAATAAGCGTAATTTTTTATCAAACACATACAGATTCACTACATCTTCAAAGCGGTTGCCTGAAAAAAATACATGACTGCGCTTGGGGTGTTCAGGCGTACTGTCCGCCGCGAATTGCCGAAACGGATACCAATAACCGCTTAAACGGTAGTAACCAATGCGCTGTAAATAATCTAAAGCCTTAGCACGGTTGCCCACCAGCAAACTGAGGCTTTCGAGCAAAGCCAATTGTTCGTCAAAACTTTTCCATGATTTAAGTTCAGTGTCCATAAAGAAGCAATCGCAATAATGATTTGGTGCGCGGTGCAAATTGCTTTTACAATCTGCGGTTTTCAATCTGTCGGCGGAGCTGAATGCTACCGCATTTTCCTTATTTTTGCAGGTATTTATCCCAATTCACAATATGAACAAAGACTTATCCGAAAAAACTGTGCTCCTTTACTCAGACGGTGCTTGTAAAGGCAATCCGGGTGTTGGCGGCTGGGGGGTGGTGTTGCGCTACGGCAGCCATGAAAAACAACTTTTCGGCGGTGAAGCGGATACCACCAATAACCGCATGGAATTAACGGCAGTAATTAAAGGGCTGCAAGCCTTGAAACGAAGGGCTGCGGTGGATATTTTCACCGATTCGCAGTATGTCAAAAAAGGCATGACGGAATGGCTGGCAAATTGGCAAAAAAACGGTTGGAAAAACAGCAAAAAAGAGCCGGTAAAAAACGCTGATTTATGGCAGGTATTGGCGGAAGAAACGGCTAAACACGAGGTATGCTGGCATTGGGTGCGCGGTCATGCGGGGCATGAAGGCAATGAGCTGGCAGATACACTTGCCAATCAAGGCGCGGCACAGGCAGCAAATGCGTAGCCCAAAGGCTTTTTTCGCCTATTGCTTAGCACTGCCTGCTTTTAAGCGTGCTGCCGAATAAAAAAAGCCGAAAACACAACACTGCTGCCTGAATTTGAATTGTTAATCTATCTCTTGCCGCCGGTATTTTTTTTGCAGCAAGACAATAAATTTTGCGGCGTTAATATTATTTATATTTGCCTAAACAGCGGTTAAAACATCAGCGAATGGATAAAATCATTCGCTGATGTTTTATTTTTGATTGAATAAAAATACACATTAAATTATTTTTTAATCAAAGATTATTGCAAATGTTCACCGATAATCGGCAGCAATTGTGCCAATATTTTGGGGTTGGCGGCGACAATATTGCCGGTTTGCAGCCATGTTTCATTGCCGTGCATATCGGTAATCATTCCGCCGGCTTCTTGCACAATCAAAGCACCGGCAGCAATGTCCCACGGTTTCAAATTAAATTCAAAAAAGCCATCAACACGGCCGCAAGCCACGTTGCATAAATCCAATGCCGCGGCTCCTTCGCGTCTGCCGCCGGCGGTTTTGGCAAGTATGTCTTTTAAAATGGCAAGATAAGTATCCATCATGCTTTGATCCACGACAGGGAAGCCTGTGGCAATTAAGCAGCGCGGCAATTCAATGCGGTTGCTGACGCGTATGCGTTTGTCGTTTAACAACGCGCCTTGACCACGGGTGGCGGTGTATAAATCGTTGTATTCCGGTGCATAAATCAAGGCTTCGGTTAATATGCCTTTGTGCATCAGTGCCATGGAAATGGCGTATTGCTTATGCCCGTGCAGATAATTGGTTGTGCCGTCTAAAGGGTCGATAATCCATTGGTATTCGGCATTTTCCTTGCCATGTAAGCCGCTTTCTTCGGTTAATACTGCGTGATGCGGATAAGATTCGGCAAGGGCTTGAATAATGATGTTTTCGGCTTCGCGATCCACTTCGGAAACAAAATCATTGTGTGCTTTGCTGTCAATTTTAATGGTATTTAAATTGCCGGAAGCACGCAGCATCATGTGAGCGGCTTTGCGGGCGGCTTTAAAAGCAATATTAAGAATCGGACTCATGGTATTGGGCTCAATTGGCAGATACAGGCTGCCTGAAAATGCGGTTAAGCGGGGTTTTAAACAGCAAAGCCGCAGGCAAATACCGTGCGGCAGCGTGAAAATTTTTTCGGCAATTATACGTGAAAATAGGGTTGCTGGAAACGAAGTCCAAACGAATGATTGCGCCCAAGTGCTTTGGTAAGCAGCTTGTTTTTTAACAGTAATGGCTAGGTTGTATGATGTTTTATGTTTTAACTGTGTTTTCAGGCAGCCTAATATGCCTGCTTGGTTAAGCATAAACAATATCATAAATATATGTAAATACAGAGAATATATCCAAGCCTGCCATTTAGTCTATTTTTCTCGTTTACTCTTCCTCCGCGCCGCTTAAAGAAAATTCATCTACAGCAATCAGCCATTAAACATATCCACGTGTTCACCGTGTAATAAGCCAATTGCTGCTGCCAATGAATAACAATAAACAGAATTTTTACTTAATGCCGACAATGCCGCTGTTATGTAAACAATTGTTTCAGCAAAAATAACTAAAATTAATCCATATTGTTTACACCCGCCTAAACAACTTCGTTTGATTGGGTGCATTCTAATGCTGTGGAATCATATAAAAATAACGCGTTCTGCACGGATTGGTGATGCTTTTATTTTAATACGCCTACTTGATTCAGCAAAAATAACACTGTAAATGCACTTAAATACAGCAAACCCACCCATGCCAACCACATTAACCACGGTTTGGGTTTGTGCTGCGTGTGTCCAATCAAGCTCAAATTCAGCCAAGCAAAGACCGGCGTGGTTACAAACGAGGCAATCATGGCAAATTTCAGCATTGGCCCTGTTGCGGATTTAAAAAACAATATCATGCACAAACCAAAAACAGCGGCAAGCACCACCCACACCGCCAACACGCGATTGCTGCGGTGTTTCCCACCCGTAAGCAAACGAAAGGATTCCATATTGGTACGCGAATAGCCGTCAACCACCGTGAGCGTCGTGCCGTACATACACGCAAAGGCAATAAATGCCACCAACCAACGCGACCACTCACCAATGGTGGACGCATACATATTGATTAACTGCGCAATATATGCACCGCCCACCATTTGCACCGCTTCCCCCGAGCCATACTGCACCAATGCACCCAGCGCAAGAAACACCAACGCAAGCGATGCCGTACCGATATAGCCGACATTAAAATCAAACAACCCGTCTTCATAGCTTACCTTATCAATTTGGCGTTTCGCCGCCACCCACATCGAATTGATCGCCGAAATTTCAATCGGGGCAGGCATCCAGCCCATCAATGCCACGATAAACCCCAGTGTTGCCAAATTCCACGGACTGGGTTCAACAAAATCGGCTTGCATCGCCGCACCGCGCGAGGCGGCAATCGCCACCGCCAATACAGTGGTAATGGTTAAGCTAATCATAATCAGCTTGGATATGCCATCTACGGCACGATATGGACCCACCAATAAGATCACCACAACCGACAGTAGCACCGCCACAGACAATACCGCCACCGACCAACTGCCCGGCAGCACAAAGCTCAAAATTGCCGCACACAACAACCCCACTGCCGCGGTGTTCACCACCGTGGCGAATACATTCAACACAAAAAATGCCAGCACATAAATCTTGCCTTTTTCGGCGTATCCTTCCAGCAAACTTTTGCCTGTGTCTAAAGTATATTGCGGGCCAAAACGAAAAAACGGATATTTAAACAAATTTGCCAGCACAATAATCAAAGCCAGCTGCCACCCGTATAACGCACCGGCTTGCGTAGAAGCGATGAGGTGAGAGCCGCCAACGGCGGCAGATGCCATCATAATGCCCGGTCCCATGGCGCGGAAACGGGCGTGCCAGCGAGAAACAGAAGGTGTTGCTGTGGATTCAGTCATGAAATACTTTCGGTAAATTGGGTTCAGTTATGGATTTCAGTTAATGGAATGGTTTTTTTTAGTTTAGCCTGAATTCAAGGGTTCAGTGTTTTTCAGGCAGCCTGTAAGTGATTTTATCGTTTTCGGCTGGGAGTATGATTTTTTTCTGCTTGGCTGAATTTATCGGTTGAAGATTTTCAAAATCAATCAGTAAGTGTTTCATTTAACGTTATCCGATTTTTATTTACAATGTATTATTTTAATCATCATGAGGGCATAACCCATGTCTTTTTACGCCGTTTTCGGCAACCCCGTTGCCCACAGCCGCTCACCACAGATTCATGCTTTATTCGCAGAACAGCAAGGTTTGCCGATTCGTTATGAACGCATTCTAACAACACAAGCGTGTTTTCAGGCAGCCGTAACACAGTTTTTTGCCGAGGGTGGGCAGGGTGCAAATATTACCGTACCATTTAAAACCGAAGCATTTGCACGGGCAGATACTTTATCGCCGCGGGCACAAGCGGCAGGAGCGGTAAATACCCTGTGTTTATGCCCAGACGGTAAAATTTTTGGTGACAACACCGATGGCATTGGTTTGGTGCGCGACATTGTACAATTAAATGGATTTTCTTTAAATAATCAGCGCATTCTATTATTGGGTGCGGGCGGTGCGGCGCGCGGCGTATTGCAGCCTTTGTTGGCTGAAAAACCAATATCACTCACCATTGCCAATCGCACACTCGAAAAAGCCAAACAACTGGCACATGATTTCGATACAGCATACTCATCATTCAGCGAATTATCGGCACAAACATTTGATGTCATCATCAACGCCACTTCAGGCAGCCTGAGCGGCGATTTGCTGCCCATATCGGATACTGTTTTGGCAAAAAGCCAATTAAGTTACGATATGATGTACGCCGCCAAACCCACTTTGTTTCTGGAACATGCTGCCGAGCAAGGCTGCCCTTTGTGCCTTGACGGCTTGGGCATGCTGGTGTCCCAAGCCGCCGCTTCTTATTCACTGTGGCGCGGATTTGAGCCAGACGTGCAAACAGTATTGAAAGAATTGCGCAAAGAATTAGAAAAAGATATTTCGGCTTGATGATAAACAGCTGATATTTTTTAATAATTTAAATAAAAATCAAAAATTAGATTTTTATCGCTGAATTTAATTGATTGATATTTAGGATCTGTGTGGATATTTAAAACTCAGCACAGTAATTTCAGCAGCACACAAATAAATCACAGCCAAAAAAGATAAATCCATTTTATCGGCTCTTATGGTGAGTCGCTTATATTCTTTCAGCTAAGTAAAGTAATTTTCAACCAATTGAGTATTATTCTCAGCAATGAAACCGCACCCGAGCCACTGCTTGACCTCCTTAGTGATTATCTTGATACGGTATGGAGTGAATATCACGGCAAAGATT
This sequence comes from Stenoxybacter acetivorans DSM 19021, assembly GCF_000745895.1. GTDB lineage: Bacteria > Pseudomonadota > Gammaproteobacteria > Burkholderiales > Neisseriaceae > Stenoxybacter > Stenoxybacter acetivorans. The sequence goes on from NZ_JQKE01000014.1 coordinate 44,174, forward strand.
ATTTAGACAGTGACAGCAGCAACGACAAAATGGCAGGCAACGGCAGCGATGATTGGCTGTTTGGCGGCGAGGGCAATGATGTGCTTTGGGGCGATGCTTCCGAGGGTAACAATCAATTAAACCAAAACCAAATCGGCAATGATTATTTATTCGGCGAAGCGGGTGATGATGAAATTTATGGTGGTTTCGGTGATGATACTTTAGATGGCGGTGAAAGCAATGACGATATGGTGGGTGGGCGGCGGACGCGATTATTTAATTGGCAGCGAAGGCAAGGATAAATTGGGAAGGTGATATTCCCCAAGAATATCGGACGTGGCAGGGTTTATTTAACTTGTAATCATTATTATTTTCAAAAGTTGTTTAAAAACAACAAATTCATCAAAAACCAAGCATTTTGAAAATTTACGTTGATACTTGTAAAAATATAGCATAATATGCGACCGATTAGCGGTAACTGTTGATTTATTGTTGTTAATCTTAAGAGGGTTAGCAATGCTGCCAATGATTGGGATTAGATTATCAGACAGGCTGCCTGAAAACATGGGAAAAACCCCACGCTTTCAGGCAGCCTGTTTGCGCTTTTATTAAACCAAAATAACCTGTCAGTATGGACGCAGCAATGAAATACACCCAAAACATGTACTCGGCAGTAGTTTATTTTGTTTGATGGTATTTTGATTTTTAACTTTAAATAATGGAATGGGTTAGCAAAGTGAAAGCATCAGTATTCAGCCGAATAAAATTATTTATTATTAAGCATAAAATACTAATAAGTTGTTTGGTACTGGTTTTTTATTTCTTTTTCTATTGATGTCTTTGTTAGCACCTAAATCCTATGGTGAAGTGCCCGGTATTGCTCCCAAAGACCCTTATGGGCGGAGTTATCTAATCGGTAATTTGGGCGGCAGACCGGTTAGAGTGTTGGCAAGTGTTGTTTCATCGCTATTGGAATATGAAGGCTCTCTTGTATTTGATTTAGGTGGTAAGAAAATAGAACAGTCAAAACGTACCTATGATTCGGCAATTGCAGGATTTGGATTTGAACTTCGCTATACTGATGGTGTTTATTATGATTTGTTAAATAAAGAAATATTCTGCCAATTTAAAAAAGAGCACAACCAACCGGGTAACGCTTGGGTACACGTTGGTGTTGACAATGCTATCGGATATTATGATCCTCCTCATGTTTTAGATCGTTATTTGGATGGTAATTTAGAAAGCTATCCTGATAAACCCAAAGAATTTCCATATGTTACTTATGAGAAATTACCGGATAAGCAATTTGGATTAGATGTTTATATTGTTCCGGGTATTGATCTGGCAACCAATTTACCTTACAGAGAAGACAGATCTATTGATGATGTATTTATTCACAGGGATATATATGGAAGTGTAGATACCTATATTAAATGTTTTAATGGGAATGTACCAAGACCACCATGTAGGCAATATTTTATGATATTAGAAGATATGAAAGTAAAGATCCGTCTTGGGTATAGTCGTCAGAATTTGGCACATTGGCGAGAAATTCAAGCGGCTGCCAAAGAAGCGGTGCTTCGTTTTGATGTTAAAAATCCTATCCACTCAGTGTGGGAGAAGCAGCAAAATATACCCAAATCATGTACGCAGCAGTAGTTTTTTTATAACTTTTCCTTTTTAAATTAAAAAGGAACATATCATGGCTGTGCATCAAAAAATTACCAGAGATCAGGTGGTTGGTTATCAGAGAATGGTGAGTCGGGATGGGCTTGCCGGTGCGATCGATGCTTATCAACAACTGTATGACCAAGGCTATGGTTATGCCGGCTGGGCTTTGGGTGTGGCAACGGGCGAAACCATTACCGGACAAGCGGCTTTGGAATATATGTAAAATATGTACTGAGTAGTAATTTTTTGATTTAAGTCATTATATTTTTTAAATTTAAATATTAGAATTGGTTGCCAAAATGAAAGAATCATTATTCAGCCGAATAAAATTATTTATTGCAAAACACAAAATATTACCGTGGTGCTTGGCATTGAGTGTGTATGGTTTTTTAATATTAGCAACGTCTTTATCAAAATTTCTGCCATTAAAACCAATACCAATACTGCATCCTAATAAATCCAGCAGTATTGCCCCAAAAGATCCCTACGGGCGGGATTATTTAATTGGCAATCTGGGCGGCAGACCGGTTAGAGTGCTGGCAAGTGTTTCTTCATCGTTAATGGAATATGAAGATTCTCCTTTCTTTGATTTAGATAAAAAAAAGAGAATAAAGTTGTCAGAACGTACTTATGATTCGGCAATTTCGGGATTTAATTTTTATCTTCGCTATACCGATGGCGTTTATTATGATTTGTTAAATAGAGAGATATCATGTCAATTTAAAAAAGAACATAATCAGCCAGGTAATGCTTGGATGATGGTAAGTATTTCAAATGCTACCGGATATTATGACCCTCCTCATGTTTTAGATCGTTATTTGGATGGTAATTTAGAAAATTATCCTGGTAAGCCCAAAGAATTTCCGTATATTACTTATGAAAAAATGCTAAATAAACAATTTGGGTTAGATGTTTATATCGTTCCGGGTATTGATCCAAAAACCAATTTACCTTACAGAAAAGACAGATCTATTGATGATGTATTTGTTCATAGGAATACACATGGAAATATAGATACTTATATTAAATGTTTCAATGGGAATGTATTAAGACCACCATGTGGCCATGATTTTATGATATTACAGGAAGATATGAAATTAAAGGTAAGTTTATCATATAACCGCCAGATACTGCCGTATTGGCAAGAAATTCAAGCCACTGCCAAAGAAGCAGTACTTCGTTTTGATATTAAAAACCCTATCCATGCGGTGTGGGCGCAGCAACAGAATATACCCAAAATATGTACTCAGCAGTAGTTTGTTATGACTTTTTATCTTTATTTTTAGATTAATTAGGAGCATATCATGGCATTTCATCAAGAAATTACCAGAGATCAAGTAGTTGGTTATCTCGGAGAAGTGCGTCAGCGCGGTGTGAATGGCGCGATTAAGGTTTATAAGGAACTGTATGGCCAAGGCTATGGCTATGCCGGCTGGGCTTTGGGTGTGGCAACAGGCAAAACCATTACCGGACAAGCAGCTTTACAATATATGTAAAATATGTACTCAGTGGTAATTTTTTGATTTAAATCATTATATTTTTTAAATTTAAGTATTAGAATTGGTTGCCAAAATGAAAGCATCATTATTCAGCCGAATAAAATTATTTATTTTTAAGCATAAAATACTAATAAGTTGTTTGGCACTGGTTTTTTATTTCTTTTTTCTATTGATGTCTTTGTTAGCGCCTAAATCCTATGGTGAAGTTCCCGGTATTGCTCCCAAAGACCCCTATGGGCGAACTTATGCGATCGGCAATCTCGGCGGTAGACCAGTGGTATTATTGGAGAGTGTTACATATGCAAATATAAGGTTAGTAGAATATGAAGATTCTCCTTTCTTTGATTTTGATAAAAAGAGAATAAAGTTGTCAGAACGTACTTATGATTCGGTAATCTCAGCATTCGGATTTGAGCTTCGCTATACCGATGGTGTTTATTATGATTTATTAAATAAAGAAATATATTGCCAATTTAAGAAAGAACATAACCAACCAGGTAATGATTGGGTGAGTGTTACTGTTCTCAGCGGTTCAGGTTATCCCAAAGTACCTAATTTACTGGATCGTTATCTGGATAATTATTTAGAGGAATATCCAAATAAGCCAGAATTTTGGGCATATAAAAAATTGCCGGAAAGCCAATTTGGTTTGGAAGTTTATACTGTACCCGGTATTGATTCAAAAACAGGACTGCCTTGGCGGCAAGAAAAAGACGATATATTTGTTAACAGAAATCAATACGGAGAGGCGGATACATTTATCAAATGCTCCAATCGTAATGTGCCAAGACCACCGTGCAGGCAATATTTTCAAATATTAAAGGATATGAAAGTAGAAGTTAGCCTTGGATATAACCGTCAAATACTGCCGAATTGGCGAGAAATTCAAGCCGCCGCCAAAAAAGCGGTGCTTCGTTTTGATATTAAAAATCCCATTGATTCAGTGTGGGCACAGCAACAGAATATACCCAAAATATGTACGTAGCAGTAGCTTTTTTATGACTTTTTATCTTTATTTTTAGATTAAATAGGAGTATATCATGGCATTTCATCAAACAATCACCAGAGATCAAGTGGTCGATTATAAGGAAAGGGTGAGTCGAGACGGAGTTGCCGGTGCAATTAAGATTTATAAGGAACTGTATGACCAAGGCTATGGTTATGCCGGCTGGGCTTTGGGTGTGGCAACGGGCGACACCCTTACCGAAAAAGCAGCTTTGGAATATATGTAAAATATGTAATCAGTAGCAAATTTTTTGATTTAAATCATCTTATTTTTTTAAATTTAAATATTAGAATTGGTTGCTAAAATGAAAGCATCAGTATTTAGCCAAGTAAAATCATTTATTGTTAAGCATAAAATACTAATAAGTTGCTTGGTACTGGTTTTTTATTTCTTTTTTATGTTAATGTCTTTATTAGCACCTAAACCCTCCTATGTTGAAGTACCCGGTCTTGCTCTCAAAGACCCTTATGGGCGGAGTTATCTAATCGGCAATCTTGGCGGCAGACCGGTTAGAGTTTTGGCAAGTGTTGTTATAGGAATATTTGAATATGAAGATTCCCCTTTCTTTGATTTAGATAAAAAAAAGAGAATAAAGTTGTCAGAACGTACTTATGACTCTGAAATTTCAGCATTTGGGTTTAGAATTCGCTATACAGACGGTGTTTATTATGACTTATTAAACAAAGAAGCATTCTGTCAATTTAAAAAAGAATACAACCAACCCGGTAATGCTTGGGTGCGTGTCGGTGTTGAAAATGCTACCGGATTCTATGATCCCCATCATGTTTTAGATCGTTATTTAGATGGGGATTTAGAGAGTTATCCAAATAAATCAGAAAAGTGGGTATATAAAAAATTGCCGGAAAGCCAATTTGGTATGGAAGTCTATGCTGTACCCGGCATTGATCCAAAAACAGGAATTCCTTGGCGACAAGAAGGAGACGATATATTTATTTTTAGAAATCAATACGATGAGGTGGATACATTTATCGAGTGTTCTAATCGAAATGTGCCAAGACCGCCATGTAGCCATAAGTTTATGATATTACAGGAAGATATGAAAGTAAAGATAAGCTTGTTATATAATCGCCAGATACTGCCGCATTGGCGAGAAATTCAAGCGGCTGCCAAGGAAGCGGTGCTTCGTTTTGATATTAGAAATCCCATTGATTCGGTGTGGGCGCAGCAACAGAATATATCCAAATCATGTATTCAGCAGTAGTTTGTTATGATTTTTTATCTTTATTTTTAAATGAAATAGGAGTATATCATGGCAGTGCATCAAGAAATCACCAGAGAGCAAGTAGAAGCTTATCGGAGAATGGTGAGTCAAGACGGGGTTGCCGGTGCAATCAAGGCTTATCGGGAACTGTATGACCAAGGCTATGGCTATGCCGGTTGGGCTTTGGGTGTGGCAACGGGCGAAACCATTACCGGACAAGCGGCTTTGGAATATATGCAAAACTCATCCGGCTCAGAAATTTCGCCGGAGCGGATTGATCAAATACGCATTGATATGGCAGAAGGCTATTTGAATGCACTGTTGGCTAAAATTGAAGCCAATCATGGTAACCCAATAAATGAAGATTTGAAATTTGATTTAATAAAAGATTTCCATGAAAAAGTCTTTGAGAAAAATGGGCTTAGTTTAGAAAATTGGACATTAAATACGCCATCAGAATTTATTGAAAAATACTATGGCAAGGAAATGATGGAGAAAATTTGGAAAGAATTGTCAGAAACAGGCGGCGAAGGCATTGCTGGTATTATTGGCAGTAGCAATTTTCTAATGATGATGCTTGATTTTGCCGATGGTGTGATTGTTGTGAATGATAATGGTGAGTATGTTTATGATCCGAACAGTGATTACTCTAAAATAATGGATAATTTACCCAATATAAAAGAGGCTAATATTGCTGATGTTGAAGCGGCACAAGCGTGGCTGAATAATAATGGAATATTGGCAGCATTTCTTAATTGGGTAAGAACTGTTGTAACAGATGATAATCTACCGGAAAAATTAAAATCACTTCTCGATCTGTTGAATGGTGATAACGATGGCATACCGGATGAAGACTTTGGTGATTGGGGCTTTGACAGTGATATTTTGCATGAATTAAACGAAGACACCCCAAGCATCGATAAAGCGGAAGAACAGGCTTCACCCATTGTGATTGATTTAGATGGTGATGGTGTTGAAACCATTTCTCGCAGTCAAGATATTCATTTTGATTTAAATAATGATGGTTTTGCCGAGCAAACCGGCTGGGTAAATGCTGATGACGGTTTGTTGGTATTGGACTTAAACGGCAACAATAAAATCGACAATGGTTCTGAATTATTCGGCAATTATACCGCCCAAGACGGCAGCAATGCCAATAACGGCTTTGAGGCATTAAAACAATATGATGACAATGGCGACGGCATGATTGATGCTTTGGATTCGATTTGGCAAAAGCTGATGATTTGGCAAGACATCAATCAAAATGGCGTGAGTGAAGCAAACGAGCTGAAGCCAATCACAACGGCGGTTGGTGAAAACGGAGCAATCAGTGCTGTTTATTTGGATTATATTGATTCTGAATATGTTGACGGCAACAAGAATCAATACAGGCAAATGGGTATGGTGAAATGGGAATCAGGTAAAGAATCCGGCGCGGTTGATGTGTGGTTTAACGTTAATAACAGCGATACCATTTATGCCAGCGAAGGGCAATGGCATGAAGAAATTGCCGCTTTGCCTGATGCGTCGGCTTTTGGCAAAGTGTTAAATCTGCGCGATGCCATGATGCAGGATCCAATATTGTATGGTTTGGTTCAGCAGTATATTGAACAACCCAGTACTTCATTACTGTATAAGATGATTTATCAATGGACAGGTGCATCTGATGTTCCTATAGATGACAGAGGACCATATATTGATGCCCGCCAGCTGGTGGCTTTGGAGCATTTAACAGGACGTGATTATCTGCAATATCTATCTCACAACCCCGGACCCAATGCCGGAAAGATATTGAGAGCGGAATTTGCTAAATTTCCAGATTATGTTGCGGCACAGATTAAATTACAAACGATCTATGCCGATGTGGCTGATGAGTTGTACACAGAAAAAACAGATTTCGGTGGAAATGTAATTAAATTTCCGGTTGTTTATATTGATTTAATCAGTGCCGCTGCAAGCGGAAATGCAATGTGGGCAAAAGATGCGGTTAAAACTATTCGAGATTTATTTACTTATGCCCCATCATTGCAAAAGGATTTTATGGATGGCTTGGAGCTGGCAGCCATTAATCTGTATCAGAAAATTGGTTCTGCTGATATATTGTATATTATAAATGGTGTATATCCTGTTATTGGCGATGATGGAGACAATATACTAACCAGCGACTCTTTAATTGACGACAATAATACTTTGCCAAGTAATCAAAATAATAATACTCATAGTAATGTTATTTTAATTGGCAGAAAAGGCAATGATGCTTTATATGGTAATCAAAATAATAACACTTATATTTTTTCAAAAGGTGATGGACAAGATATTATTTCAGACAGCGGTGGTTATGATAATTTAATATTTGATGTTAATTCGGCACAAGTTCACTGGGGAAGATTAGGTGATTATCTTATTATTCAGTATTGTGAGAATGATGTGGTTCGTGTCAATCATTTTTTTGATACCAATAATTATAAAATTGAGAATTTTAGTTTTTCAGATAAAATAATTTCTCTGTCAAAAACGCCTTTTAATGATGGTCATAATACTGTTTATGGTGATTCGGGTAGTAATTTTCTTATCGGCGGGAAAGGTGATGATACTTTAATTGGTAAAACAGGAGATGATTTGTATTTTATTTCAAATGGAGATGGGCGGGATACGATTCAAGATGATGGCGGCTATGATGTTTTGTGTTTTTCTGATGTTCGGTTATTAGAAATAATATTTGTACGAACAGATGATTATCATTTAGCCCTCTCCTATGGTGATAATAATAAAGTTACCGTAAAAAATTTCTTTACTTATTCTGATAGATACCAATATCAAATTGAAGAATTTCAATTTGCTGACCAGGTAGTAAAGTTGGGCGGAGAGGCGATATTGCAAGGCAGCAGCGGCGATGATGTCATTACATCCATTTTTCTTTTTAAATCTCATTTTATTGGCGGCGCCGGTGATGATATTTTTGAAAATAATGGCCAAGCAAACAGTATTTACACATTCGGCAATGGCGATGGCAAAGATGTGATTAAAAATTATGGCGAATCTTCGGTTATCCGCTTTACCGATGGAATAACGCCGGCAGATTTGCAGTTTCAAGCCAATGGCAGAAATTTGATTATTCAATTGGGTGAAAATAATCAAATTAAAATTTTGGGCATGTGCTGGAATGGCATGGCAATAGGCGGCGTTGAAATTCAGTTTTCCGATGGCACGCTGTGGCATGATGAAGACATTAACCGCATCATTATGGTTAATAATACGCTGATGGGTACACTGCAAAACGATACCATTGAGGGTACAGATAATGATGAGATTTTAATCGGCGGCTTGAGCAACGATTATTTACTTGGCGGCGGCGGTAAGGATAGTTACCATATTGGTAAAGAATCAGGAATTGATGTTATTCAGGAAGAAAGCAGCAGTAATGAAACCAATGTCATACAACTTGATGAAGGCATCGGTTTATCCGATCTGATGTTTCTTGTTGTTAACGGTGCTTTAATTGTGGCACAAGATAAAAACAATTTTACCATTGTGCTCGGCTTTTTTTCTTGGTTGGATTACAACTCGGCTTACAAACAGTATTACCCTGAAGCACAGAATAATCATGATGTTTTTGTATTGCAGCTGGCAGACGGCACAACGCTGACCAAGCAAGATATTTTGCCGTTGCTGACCACCAATTATGCAGATGCTGCCAAGATGGTGCAATCTATTTTTTATCGCAGCCAAAATATCGTTGGAGAAGCGGGAAATGATACCGGCGTAGAATCGAGCATGACGTACTACAGCAACGGCAGAATGAGCACCGTTGATTATGCTGATTTTATGCTGATGCCAAGTGAGGTGGGCAGTATCGTCGGACAAGGCGGGGACACCTTTGTTTGCGGGCATTTACTTAGCGGTGAAATCTATTCTTCTTCAGTGATGAATCATGGTATGGGTGCTGATCTGAAGCCATTTAACTTGGTTTTCCTTGAGGGGGTTACGGCGGCTAATTTGTTATTTAAACGAGAAGGGGATTTGCTAATCATTGATGGTGTCGGTGAAAGCCGTTTCGGTGAAACCGTATCAGGGCGAATGTATTTTTACCCCTATTTTGATGAGTCGCAGTTCGCCGGAATCGATACCATTTACTTTGATGACGGCAGCACGCTGAATACACAAGATATTATCCGATTGATACACACCATAAGCGCTACTGATGATAACGGTGATTATCTAACTGCGCTTCCGGAAGATTCTGTCTTAATCGGCGGAAACGGTGATGATTATCTGGTTGGCAATACAGGTAACGATCGTTTGAATGGCGGCAATGGCAATGATTATTACCGCATTGAACCCAACGGCGGCAGAGACACCATTCAGGAAATTTCTGGTGATGATACCGTTGAATTTGTTGATGTAAACGTTACTGATATTCTGGTATTGCGCGAAGGCGATGATTTAATACTGCGCTTACTGAACAACATCGATGAAGTGCGCATTGCCGGCAGTTTTGCCGATGAAGCTGCCCAAGTCGAATATTTCCAATTCGCCGACCAAACCCTGAACCTTGCCGATTTACTGGCATTGATGGACAGCGGGTCGGTAGATCCGGTAGATCCGGTTGATCCCAAACCCACGAATACTCCGCCTGCTGTCGGTGAACCATTAGCCGCAGTAACCATGTTGATAGGCAGTGTTGCGGGATTCAGGCTGCCTGAAAACGCATTCACCGATGTCGATGGCGATTCACTGACTTTCCGAGCAACACTAGAAAACGGCGAAGCATTGCCCGAATGGCTGAAATTCGATCCCGACACCAAAATGTTCAGCGGCGCAGTGCCTTCAGACAGCCGCAATGAATACAACGTGGTGGTTACCGCCACAGATTCGCACGGTGCAAGCGTCTCACAAACATGGCTGCTTATGGCTTTACAGATTGATTACACCGAAGCACCCCGTACTGAAGGTACAAACAGCGACGATATTATTCCGGAGCTCCAATGGCAGCCCGCAACCGGACGGCACATCAACGGCAACGACGGCAATGACATCATTTACGGCACCCAATACGATGATGTGCTGAACGGCGGCAATCATAACGACATCTTGTACGGCGGAACCGGTAACGACACCTTAATCGGCGGCGTGGGCAACGATTATCTGTCCGGCGGCGCGGGTGCTGACGTGTATGAATTCAGCCGCGGGCATGGCAGCGATATTGTTTCTGAAATGAACACCACCGGCATCAACACCATACGCTTCACCGATCTTAATGCCGATGAAATCACTTT
>NZ_JQKE01000015.1 GCF_000745895.1 Stenoxybacter acetivorans DSM 19021
CTTACCGCGCACCCGCTTGGCACCGAAGTAACTTTCATCGGCTTCCAATTCCCCGTTGAAAGGCGTATTTTGCAAACAATACGTAAAAATTCGCAACCTAATCTTTGTGTATATTCGATTGATTGACTGACGACTGATTCCGGTTAATTTTGCGGTTTGAGAGGCAGTTAAATCAAGCGAAAAACACTTGATAATTTGCCGCATTTTTGCATCAGAAAGTGACGAACTTTTTTGGTACTTGCAAACCATTGCCATGACTCCTTTTTAGACATTTTAATGCCTTGTTTGGTTGTCATGTCCCATACAATTTCTCAGGCAGCCTGATAATTTCATTTTCCGATAAATTTTGACTCAGTGCATGAGCCAATTCATCGGCACGTCCTCGTTTGGGTAAAACATGGTCGGGGGCAATTTCCGCCAAAGGCAGCATAACAAAAGCGCGTTCATGCGCACGCGGGTGTGGTAAGGTTAAATCAGAGTCATCGTTGCATTGCCCGTCGTAGTCAATCATATCCAAATCCAATGTGCGCGGCGCGTTGCGAAAGGTACGCACCCGTCCGAAACGGTTTTCGATTTGGTGTAATTGTGCCAATAATTCATGTGCCGATAATTGGGTGTGCAGCAAAGCAGCAGCATTAATAAAATCAGGCTGATTCAGATAGCCCACCGGTTTTGTTTGATAAAGGGAGGAAACGCGAAGCAAACGGCTGTGCACCAATGCCGATAAAGCGGTAACTGCTGCCTGAATGTGTTGTTTTGGGTGGTCTAGATTACTGCCCAAAGCGATTATTGCAGTGTGCCAAACGGGTTGATTCATGATTCACTCGTTGCATCAGCCGGTTTCTTTTTGGGTTTACGCCGCCGTTTTTTCTTGGGAGCGTCTGCTTCGGTTGCTTGGGCTGCCTGAATCATGGTTTCTCGCTCGGTGTCGTCAGCGTGCTGAAAACGCTGCCACCAGTCAACAATCTCCGCATCAATTTCATCCGCTTGGGAACGCAGCACCAAAAAATCAAAAGCGGCACGAAAGCGCGGCTGTGTTAATAAACGAAAAGGACGTGCGCCGCGCCGATATTCAAATTGCGGTTGCAGCAACCAAATTTCACGCATGGTGGCACTGAATCGCTGCGGAATGCCCCAGCCTTTGTCCATGCGCTCGCGCATCATGCTGATGGCTTCGTTCAGGGCGGGTGCGGCTTTTGTTTGTTGTTGTTTTTCTTGCCACGATGAATACAGCTGCGGCCAGAAAACCGCTGCCAGCACAAATCCCACCGATACCGATTGATCTGCGCGAAGCCGGCGGTCAGTATTGTGTAAAGCCAGAGATGCTATGTTGTTATTGTCGTCTGCTGCCGTCAATAGAGCATCAAGCAGCGGGTGCGCTTTGCCGCCCAAACCGAGCCGATTGATTTGTTCCAAGCAGGCTTGTGCGCTGCCTGAAAAAATAATTTTCATGATTTCGTCAAACAACCGTGCTATCGGTTCACGTTGCAGCAACGCGGCGCATTGTGCAATCGGTGCAGCGGTGTCAGCATCGACTTCAAATCCCAATTTGCCCGATAACCGCGCCGCACGCAACATACGCACAGGGTCTTCCAAATAACGCGCTTCGGGTTTGCCAATCATCACCAAACGTTTGGCGCGAACATCGGCAACACCATGATGGTAGTCCAGCACAACTTGATGCGTGGGGTCGTAATACAAAGCGTTGCAGGTGAAGTCGCGCCGTGCCGCATCTTGCGCCATTGTGCCGAAGCTCGCGTCTTTCATAATGCGACCGAGCTCGTTGTGGCTGTGGATATTGCCGCCGCGGAAAGTGGTTACTTCAATGGTTTCCGAACCCACCATAACATGCACAATCGGAAAACGCCGCCCGATAATACGGCTTCGGCGAAACAGTTTGTGTACTTCTTCGGGTGTGGCATCGGTAGCGACATCAAAATCTTTCGGCTCAATTCCCAGCAACAAATCGCGCACCGCACCGCCCACCACAAAAGCCTGAAAACCCGCTTGCTGTAAGCGGCTAATCACTTTTTCAGCGGCAAAGCTAATGGTATCAGCGTGGATATGATGTTCAGACAAAGGCAATACTTGTTTGTGTGCAGCGTGTTTGGCTGAACGTTTCGGCAAAACTTTGTGTAACCATTTTTTCAGCATGACGCAACAGGTGCTTTCCAAAAGAAACTATAAGATGATTGATTATAATAAAAAGTGGGTGCAAGGGCGATAAAAGACGGGATTACTTTCATAACAATACAAATCAGGCTACCTGAAAAATGCAGCGGCGCAGTAATCCATTATTCAATAATTAAATTGTAAACAATGGGTTTTTGCGCCGTTTATGTCAGTGATTTTTTTTGATAAAACATACACTAAGAGCGAGTTTATCGGTGCTTTAAAAGACAGCACGCAAACCAAAAAATACCAATGCCGATAAAATTGCCGCCGAGGGCAAGGTAACAATCCACGCCAAACCAATCGGTTTCATCAATTGCCAATTGGCATTGCGATTCACTAAGCCGATGCCCAAGACTGAACCCACTAAAATATGGGTGCTGGATACGGGCAGACCCATAAGTGAAGCCAGCATCACTACTGATGCAGCAGATAATTCAGCAGTGAAACCGGAAGAAGGGTGCATTTCTGCCAGATTTGTACCGATGGTTTGAATCACTTCTTTGCCGATAAACCACAAGCCAACGATCAGGGCAATGCCAAAAGTGAGCATTACCACCGTGGGGATAGGGGATTGCGTGCCGATATTGCCGGTTTTAATCACGTCCATGATTGCGGCAAACGGACCGATTGCATTGGCAATGTCATTTGCGCCGTGGCTGAATGCAAAGCCGGAAGCGGAAAACACCTGCATCCAACTGAACATCAGAAAGGTAGATTTGTTCAAGTCTTTACGTTTTAAGGTTTTGGCATAAATAAAAGTTGCCAGCCAAATCAATGCCCCCAGCATACCGATAATTAAGCAGGTATGCAAAACCGATAATTCCAAATGCAGATTGGACAAACCTTTGAACATCAGCATGGCGGCAATCATCATCCCGCCAATGGCAGAAATCAACGGTACCCAATGATGCAGTGATTTGTAGGTATCAATTTCGTTTTTGCGCTGCTCAATTTCAGCCAGCCCGCGATAATATTCCGATTCCAACTCCTCGTTTTGGTAATCCGGTTCGGAATAAATCTGCGCATCTCGCGCCATGGCAGATGCGGCAGAAATTTTATCGGATTCATTTAATTGCTCAAAACGGTTTTTATGCTGTTCTTTAAAGGCTTTTTTATCGCGTTTAATTTGTTTGAGCTGTATTTCAACTTTATCGTTGTAGTCCAAAACATGCTTTTTGATTTGTCCGAACAATAAGTACGCCATCGCGCCGCCAAGTAGCGGCGACAGCACCCACGAAATGGCAATTTCACCGATTTTCGACCATTTCACCAAAGATAAAGCACCTGGTCCGTCGGTTAGTAAAAAGCCCAAACACAGGCTGCTGCCGATAATACCGCCGATAATGGCGTGGGTGGTGGATACCGGCAATCCTTTTTTTGTGGCAAACAAGAGCCACAAAGCGGCGGCAAGCAAGGCAGACATCATCAGAAAAATGAATTGTGTCGGCTCCATAGGCAATGCCGACAAATCCACAATGCCTTGCCGAATGGTTTTGGTAACCTCTCCGCCGGCAATCACCGCACCCGACACTTCAAACACTGCCGCCACACCCAAAGCCTGCGGCACGGTGAGCGTACCCGCACCCACGCTGGTGCCGAATGAATTGGCAACATCGTTGCCGCCGATATTAAACGCCATAAACACACCAAACAGCGTTGCCAAGACAAACAACACGGGTGATTGATGGTTGGTGTAGTTTAATCCCCAAAAAATAAAGTAAGCCACCATACCGATAAGCAAGGCGGCGAAAGCATAATTGACACGAGTAAGGCGCAATGACTGCGGACCGGCAGAAACCATAATCTGTTCCAGAAAAATAATATTTTTTGTGGGCGGCATCATAGCAAAAACACCACCGCAACGCTTCAATTTAAATCAAAATAGTGTTTAAAAAATACGCCGCCAAGGTGCTGCGGCAAAGAAAATCGGCATCACGCCCGCTTGATTAAGATAATTTTTCAGTTTTATTGACGTTACAATTAAAAACATCGTGTGAGCAGATGCTTGCTTATGGATTAAGACATAAGACAAGGAAAAATTTTTGCTTATACAATCAAGGCGTAATATGCAGCTGCGCAATGGTTCAAAATGATGACGACCAAAGTAATGCGGTAATAATAATCAATTGTGGTTTTTCTGTTTTCTGAGGCTGCCTGAAAACTTCAGGCAGCCTTTATTTATTGCCTTGAAAATAGAAAGAAATAAAATTATTCATGCTCAGCGCATGGTAACAAATTCTTCTGAGCCGGTTGGGTGTATGGCAACGGTGTTGTCAAAATCACGCTTGGTTGCGCCCATTTTGATTGCCACCGCAAAGCCCTGAATCATTTCGTCCACACCATAGCCGATGCCGTGCAAACCCACAATTTTTTCTTCGCTGCCGACGCACACCAGTTTCATGCGGCATGGTTGGCGGTGTTGGGTAACGGCGGTGTACATTGAGGTGAATGATGATGTATAGACTTTGATTGCCGCATCGCCGTATTGCGTGCGTGCTTCGGTTTCAGACAGCCCAACCGTACCGATCGGCGGGTGGCTGAAAACCACGGTTGGAATCAGGGTGTAATCCATGTGTTCGTTTGGTTTGTTGTTGAATAAACGCTCTGCCAAACGCCGCCCCGCCGCCACCGCAACCGGTGTTAATGCAATTGCACCAGTGTTGTCGCCCACGGCGTAAATTTGCGGGGCGGCAGTGTTTTGAAAAGCATCAACCTGAATATAGCCGCGTTCATCGGTACTTACATCGGCGGCGGCTAAATTCAATTGGTCGGTAACGGGTTCTCTTCCAATTGCCCAAATCAAAATATCGGTGTCAAGGGTGCTGTTATCACTGAGATTTAAGGTTATGCCGCCGCTGTGATTGCGTTCTGCGGCGGTAACGTCAATGTGCCGTTTTACATGGATACCGGCGGTTTGCATGGATTCAAGCAGGGTATCTGTAAGCAGGGTATCGAAACTGCGTAAAATGCGTTCGCCGCGCACCAATAAATTCACGTGAACACCCAATTGTTGGAACACGCCCGCCAATTCCACTGCCACATAGCCTGCGCCGGCAATGGTAATGCTGTTCGGCAATTGTTGCAGTGCAAATACGCCGTCGGAATTGATGCCGAGCGATGCGCCGGGAATGTCGGGAATACTTGGGCGGCAGCCGGTGGCGATTAAAATATGGTCGGCACTGATGGTTTCTCCGTTAACTTCAACGGTGTTGCGGTTCACAAAGCGGGCAAAACCGTTAATCACTTCTACATTATTGCCTTTTAAAACGCGTTGGTATGATTCATGAATGCGTTGGATATAGGCTTGGCGGTTTTTTACCAGTTTGGCGAAATCAAAGTGTTTGAGTGTTACGTCAAAGCCGTAGTCAGATGCGTACAGGTGAATGGCTTCGGCAATTTGCGCACCGTACCACATCACTTTTTTCGGCACGCAGCCGACGTTCACGCAGGTGCCGCCCAGTGCTTTGGCTTCGATTAAGGCGCATTTTTTGCCGTAGGAAGCGGCGCGGTTCACGGAGGCAATGCCGCCGCTGCCGCCGCCGATAACGAGGTAATCAAAATGGCGGTGAGTCATATTATTATTGTCCTTGAATGTGTGTGGTTAGGCTGCCTTATATATTGATATATTGACCTGAAAAATATTTATGGTTTACCGGTGGCAGGGCTGATGGTGAGGATTTCATAACCTGTGTCGGTTACCAAAACTTCGTGTTCCCATTGCGCTGAAAGAGAGCGGTCTTTGGTAACCACTGTCCAGCCATCGGCAAGGATACGCAAATGGCGTTTGCCTTGGTTAATCATTGGCTCAATGGTGAAAATCATGCCGGGTTCCAGTTTGATGCCGCTGTTGCGTCTGCCGTAATGCAAGACTTGCGGCTCTTCATGAAAATCTCTGCCGACACCGTGTCCGCAAAATTCTTGCACCACAGAATAGCCTGCGTTTTCTGCGACTGTTTGACAGGCATAGCCGATGTCGCCGAGTGTTGCGCCGGGTTTAACCGCTTCAATGCCCGCCATCATGGCGTCGTGGGTAATTTTAATCAGCCGTTTGGCTTGCGGGCTGACTTCGCCGACAGTAAACATGCGGCTGGAGTCGCCGTGAAAACCATTTTTGAGAATAGTGATGTCTATGTTTAAAATATCGCCGTTCTTCAATGGTTTGTCATCAGGAATACCGTGGCAAATCACGTGGTTGATGGAGGTGCAGCAAGATTTTGGGAAAGGCGGATTGCCGTAGCCCAATGTGGCGGGAACACCGCCTTGCACGTTGATGTGGTAGTCGTGTATCCGTTTGTCCAATTCATTGGTGCTTACGCCGGGTTTGATGAATGTACCGATGTAGTCGAGTGCTTCTGCCGCCAAACGGCCGGCAATGCGCATTTGTTCGATTTCTTCCGGGGTTTTGATCACCACTGCCATGTTGTCAATCCTTTTGTGTATTGTGGTTTTCAGGTAGCATGTTTATTGGCTGCCTGAAAAGCAGATTGTTGTTTTAAACGTGCAGTAAATTCGATAATTCGGCTTCGATATTGTCGGCACGCATTAAGGTTTCACCAATTAAAAAGGTGTGTATGCCTTGATTTCTCATCATGCGAATATCATCAACAGAGGTGATGCCGCTCTCGGTAACCACCGTTTTTCCTTGTAATTCCGGTTTGCTCATCATGCGTAAAGAGGTTTTTAAATTGACTTTAAACGTGGTTAAATCGCGGTTGTTGATGCCCCACAGCGGTGTTTTCATGCCCCTGCATTTTTCCAATTCGCTTTCGTGGTGCAGTTCCAGCAACACTGCCATGCCCAATTCATGGGCAATGCTTTCCATTTCCAAGAGTTGTTCACGCTCTAATATGGCGGCAATCAGCAATACAGCATCGGCATCCCATGTACGGGCTTGGTAGATTTGATAGGGGTCTATCATAAAATCTTTGCGTAAAACAGGCAATTTGGTGGCACGGCGTGCTTGGTACAGATACAACGCATCACCTTGAAAATATTTTTCATCGGTTAATACCGACAAACATGCCGCGCCGCCGCGCTCATAGGCTTGGGCGATGGAAACAGGGTGAAAATCTTCACGAATAATGCCTTTGGACGGGCTGGCTTTTTTCACTTCGGCAATTACGGCTATTTGGCGGTTTTGGTGTTTGCTTTGAATGGCACCGATAAAATCACGGGCAGGAGGACGATCTTGTGCTTTGGCACGAATATCCGCCAAGGGTTCTTTTGCGGCGGCAGCCAGTACTTCTTGGGTTTTGGTGGTGATAATTTGAGATAAAAAATTGTCCATAACCATATCCTTAATCAGGTTTAGAGTTGATATTTAAAAAAACGAAGCACGGTTTCAGGCAGCCAGCGTATGTGTCCGCGCCCGCTGCCGCTGACAAAACCGGCATGACCGCCGTGTTTGGGCTGCAATAAATAAACGGCGGCAGAAACATCGTGTTTGCTCGGCAAGGCTTCAGCCGGCAGGAAAGGATCGTTTTTTGCGTTAATCAGCAGGGTGGGTGTTTTAATTTCCGGTAATAAAGGTTTGGCGGCACTTCGGCGGTAGTAGTCGTATTTATTGGCAAAACCATGTACCGGAGCGGTGAATGTGTCGTCAAAATCACCGAGTGAACAGCTTTTTAAGACGGCAGCCAAATCAACATCAGGATAAGAGCCGATTTCCGCCTGCACTTTGGGCAGCAGCGTTTTGAGGAAATAGGGTGCATAGATGCGGCGGTTTAAGCCGCGTTCCAAAGCGATGCTGCCTGCCGGTAAATCTATGGGTGCACTGACCACGGCAGCGGCACAGCATAAGGCATTTTCACCGTTTTCCGCCAGATATTTTGCCAAGGCGTTGCCGCCCAAAGACACGCCGACAGCAAATAAAGATCTTTGCGGATACAAATCATGAACCGTGCGAAGTATATGGGCAATTTCGTTGCTGTCGCCGCAATGATAAGCCACAGGTGCGGTGTTGGGAACGCCGCCGCAGCCGCGGAAATGCGCCACGCAGCCCTGCCAGCCGTATTTGGCAACGGTGTTCATCAGTGCGCGGGCATAATGGCTGCGGCTGCTGCCTTCCAAACCATGAAATAAAACCACCAGCGGTGCAGTTTGGTTGCTGCTGTCAATGTGGTCGTAAGCCGTTTGGGTAAGCCCTGTACTGTCTGCATGAAGGCTGCGCCGATAAGGAGGTATGGGTTCGGCAACGGCTTTTGCCCAAATGGTTTGCGCATGTGCGCCGCAAAGCCATGCAGGGCTTTGGTAGCGTGGCAGTGTGTTTAATAAGGCTTTGTGCGGGCAGTCAGACGGCATCGGTTTCGTTGATTTCTTGGCGCAGTTGCTGAAACAGGGCGCGGAATGCTTTGGGTGGTTTTTGCTGTTCGCGCTCTTTGCGGGCGTTGCGTATCAATACACGCAAGGCGGCAATATCAATGTGAGGGTGTTTGCCGATTAAATCGGTGAGTGCATCATCGTTGTCAATCAGCCGCTCACGCAGCATTTCCAGCCGCTGCATATAGGCATTGTGGGCATTATTTTCTCCTTTGAGTTTTGCCAAATAGGCTTCAATGGGCGCAGGATCAATTTCACGCATTAAGCGGCCAATGTATTGGGTTTGCCGTTTTAATGCGCTGTTGGAAGTAATTTTTTTGTGTGCCAGCACGGCTTGCAGCAAGTCTTCAGGCAGCCCGATTTTTTTGAGTGTATCGGGTGCAAGTTTGGTTAAGGCAACACCCAAGTCTTGCAGTGCGTCCATTTCCTTTTTCTTTTGGGTTTTGCTGACCCAAACCGCATCGGTGTTTTGTTCTTCAGTGTGATTCATGTGTTCATATTCAATAATGGCATCGGGAAAAATAGATGATGCTGTCAAAAAATTGCTTTACCAAAAATAGCGTAACTTATTTTAACGGCTGCCTGAAACCCGTTTTTCAGGCAGCCTTATAATAAGGCGCAGCCGTTACTCGCGGATTCGCCGCAATACTTCTTCACGCCCAATCAGAGCCAAAACGGCGTCAATTGACGGAGTTTTGCTCGTTCCGCATACGGCCAAACGAAGAGGCATGCCAAGTTTGCCCATTTTAATGCCTTCATCATCACAAAATGGTTTAAATAAAGCATGAATGTCTTCTGCTGTCCAGTTGTTCAGGGCTTCCAAGCGTTCGGCAAAACGCAGCATACGCGGCGGTGCGTCATTGTCCCAATGTTTGGCGGTTTCTTCTGCCGTTGGTGTGGCTTTGGCATAGAAATAGGCGCATTCATCGGCAAGTTGGTTTAAATCTTGCACCCGTTCTTTCACCAGCTTGATGATGTTTGCCAAAGCGGGTTGTTCCTGTTCTTCGATGCCGCGCACGTGTAAACGCGGGCGCACCATTACTGAGAGCACGTCATCAGCGGTGTTTTTGATGTGCTGTGCGTTGAGCCACAGCAGTTTTTCATGATTAAAACGGCTGGCAGACGGGCTGACATCTGCCAAATCAAACCAATCAATAAATTGTGCCATGCTGAAAAATTCATCGTCGCCGTGTCCCCAGCCCAAGCGTGCCAAGTAATTGAGCAAGGCTTCGGGCAAAATGCCTTGGCGATCATAATCCACTACGCTGACGGCATCGCGCCGTTTACTCATTTTTGCACCGCTTTCATTCAAAATCATCGGCAGATGCGCGTATTGAGGTAAAGCGGCTTTCATGGCTTTTAAGATATTGATTTGCTTTGGTGTGTTATTGACGTGATCATCGCCGCGAATCACGTGGGTGATGTTCATGTCAAAATCATCGACCACAACGCAGAAATTATAAGTGGGGCTGCCGTCGGCGCGGGCGATGATTAAATCGTCTAATTCATGGTTGCTGATTTCAATATGCCCTTTAACCAAGTCGTCCCATGCAGTGATGCCGTCTAAAGGCATTTTAAAGCGCACCACAGGCGGAATGCCTTCGGGAATGCAGGGCAGGGTTTTGCCGGCTTCGGGACGCCAGCGGCGGTCATACCAAAAATGCTCGCCTTTTGCCTCTGCTTGGGCGCGCATGGCTTCCAATTCTTCTTTGGTGGTGTAATCGTAATAAGCGTGTCCTGCTACCAATAATTCTTGGATCATGGCTGCGTAGCGGTCGAATCGTTGAGTTTGGTAAAAAGGGCCTTCATCGTAGTCTAAACCCACCCAGTGCATACCGTCCAAAATTGCCTGTACCGATTCGGGCGTGGAACGATCCAAATCGGTGTCTTCAATTCGCAAAATAAATTTGCCTTGATTTTTTTTGGAAAATGCCCATGAAAACAAAGCAGTGCGCACGCCGCCAATGTGCAGATAACCGGTGGGACTGGGTGCGAAACGGGTGCGTATATTGCGGCTCATAACAAATAATCCGTTAAAAATTTATAAGCATATTATTGTACGCGTAAGAACACAATTAAAAAACTGCTTTGTTGCAGCGCGTAAATGGGTGTTTGGTGTTATCCTTAGAGCTATTTTGAAACGCGATTATTTGCACGAGTTATGAACAAGAAAACTTTAATCAAATGGGGAATCGGCGGTGCGGCAGCGGTATTGGTGCTGATGATTGCCTTGGTTATTCCTTATTATTTGGGCATTAAAGCCGAACAAAGCCTGAAACAGCAATATGAATTGCTGGCAAATACTTCTTTTTTGAGTGTGGAAAAACACGAATACCGGCGCGGTTGGTTCTCGTCTTCCGAAACCACGGTACTGCGTTTTAAATCCACGTTTTTGGCAACCGTTCAGCAGCGTTTGCCCGAAAATGTGCGAAAAATTTTGCAAGAACCGATTACTTTACAAGGAAATGTGCGCCACGGATTGTTTGCAGGCAGCCTGAAACCGGTGCGTGCGCGCATTGATACCGACGTTCAGTTTACGCCCGAAGTAAAACGCACGCTCACGCGTTTTTTTGAGCAGCAAACTCCGATACAGCTGCGCAATACACTGTCGCTCACAGGCGGCGGTCAATGGGAAATTAATATGCCGGCTTTTGACTATGAGGAATTGTCCGGTATCAAACTGGTGTGGCAGGGTTTACAAAGTAAAGCAAATTATGATGCTGATTTTCAAAGTTATGATATTCACACGCAATCACCGGGCTTGAAATTAACACTTGCTGATTTCGGTGAAATGTCTTATCAGGGTTTAGACATCAATACCCATACCGAACATGGGCAAAATGGCTTGGCTTTGGGCAATAGCCGCGTATCCTTAAAGCAATTAGATGCACAATGGGGCGATGGTGTGAACTACGATATTCGTCTGAATGAATTGATAAATATGGTCAGCGAATTACAAATCGGTGCGTTCATCAATCCTGTTGGCAGTGTACCGCCCGGGAAAATTGTTGTTGAAGATTTGTCATTTGCAACGCACATGCAAGAGAGCGGTGAATGGATTAACAGCAACGGCAGTTTTGAATTTGGTAAATTGCGCTATGGCAGCGATGAATACGGTCCGCTCGTTATTGATGCTGCTGCTGAACATTTACAAGCCAAAAGTTTGCTGGCATTGAAAAACAAATTGCTTGAATTGTCTGCCCAAAAAATGCCTGAAGAAAAAATGCGAGTTGCTCTGATTCAGGCAGCACGTGAACAGGGTTTGGGTTTATTTACCCACAACCCTGTGTTCAAACTCAATCAGTTTCATCTGCAAATGCCGCAAGGCGTGGTGGCTGCGCATGGCTCGCTTGCGTTGACAGGTCTGGAAGCAGCGGATTTACACGATGCCCGCAGTATCGTGCGCAAAACCGATGCCGTTTTTGACTTGCAAATTCCCGATAAACTCTTGGAAACAATGGCAATCGGGCAAATGCGTAACCTCATCAGCATTGCACCCGGCGAAGACAGTGATGCCATTCAGGCTGATTTAGATGAAACCATACGTTTAATGGTGAGCAGTACCATTCGTGTTTTGGTTCAAGACGGCTATATCACCTCCGATAAAAATCTCATCAAAACCACCATTCAAGTTAAAGACAACCGCTTATTGCTTAACGGTAAACCTTTTGAGCGTGAAGCGGAAACCAATGCGTGGGAGAACGAAAGCGATACCGCATCTATGCCGAAAACACAGAGTAATGCTGCTTCGGCAGTATCCGCCGGCGATAAATAAACTTGCTTGACTTGTGGGTTTATACCCGTGGAATAAACAAAATGAAACCCGCGCACGTGCGTATTAGGCTGCCTGAAACACATTGTTATACATCTGTTTCAGACGGTAATAATTTACCTGGGTTCATTATGTTGTTGGGGTCGAAAAAGTGTTTCTGTGATCGCATCCACGCGATCTCTTCAGCCGTGCGCACACGCGGCAGCCAATGGTTTTTGATTTGCCCGATACCGTGTTCAGCGGCGATACTGCCGCTGTGTTTTAATACACACTCATAAACCAAAATATTAATGTGTTCCTCAAAACGATAAACATCATTGCCTAATACTTCGGGCAGAAACACGTTGTAGTGCAGGCTGCCGTCGCCCAGATGACCGAATACCACGATATTGGCATGCGGATAAGCCTGCTGAATAATCGGTTGGCATTCGGCAATAAAGTCAGCAACAGCGGCAATTGGCAAAGATATATCGTGCTTGATACTGGCACCCAAATTGCGCTGGGCAGCAGAGATATTTTCTCGCAATTTCCATAAATTTTGCCGTTCTTGTTCCGATTGGGCGATTACTGCATTGAAACAATCAGCATCAGATAAGACTTCAAACAATTGTTCTTGATGATTGGATACACAGGGCAAGCTATCGCTGATTTCCATTAACACATGCCAAACAGCTGAAACCGGCGGATTTAAACGGCTGTAACCAGCAGACAATTGCAAAGCATCATTGCTGATGATTTCAAAACTGCTTAACCGCTCGGCAAAATAATTTTTAACAGCAGCAAGCAAAGACAAGGCTGCCTGAATATTGTCAATGCCTGCCCACGCGGTTAATACACTGCGCGGCGGTGCAAATAGCTTGAGCGTAGCGGCGGTGATGATGCCGAGCGTGCCTTCCGAGCCGGTGATTTGCTGTTGCCAAGCGTAGCCTGTGGTGTTTTTGTGCAAAGGCTGTAAATGGCTGACCAATTCACCGCTGGGCAATACGGTTTCCAAACCCAGCACCAAATCGCGCATCGTGCCGTAGCGCACAACATTCAGTCCGCCCGCATTGCAGGCAATATTGCCGCCGATTTGGCACGATCCCTCACTGGCAAGGCTTAAAGGGAAAAAACGTTCTGCTTTTTGAGCAATGGCTTGTACTTGTGCCAACACCATGCCGGCTTCAACCGTTATGGCATTGTCTGCCAAATTCAGTTCACGCAAAGCATTCAGCCGACTGAGCGACACAATAAACCCTTTGCCGCCTAAGCGTGCATGAGGTGTCGCACCGCCACACAATCCGGTATTGCCGCCTTGCGGGGTAACGGGAATATTCTCATGAAAACAATAACGCATGAGGGCTTGAACATCAGACACGGTTGACGGTTGCAGCACTGCCCACGCATCAGCTTGAAAGCGGGCGCGCTGGTCAATACAAAATACCGCCATATCGGACTTATCGGTAATAAAACGGGTATTCGGTAAAATTAGGGATAGAGCGTTCAGGTGTTGTGCGGGCATATTCAATCGAATTTCAATTTATTCAAACAATCGTCCTTGCGCAATCAAGGCTCTGACAGGAGCGAAATCTTGGCGGTGTTGGGGCAGTACACCATAACGCTGCAAAGCCGCCAGATGTTGTGCCGTGCCGTAGCCCTTGTGCCGATCAAACCCATATTGCGGATAACGTTGTGCCAAATCATACATTTCGGCGTCGCGCGCGGTCTTTGCCAAAACAGAAGCAGCAGAAACAGCAGCAATTTTGCTGTCGCCTTTAACCACTGCTTCAGCCGGCACAGATAAATCGGGCGGTATGCGGTTACCGTCTATCCACACTTTTTCAAGGCGCAACGGCAAGGCGTTTACAGCGCGTTTCATCGCCAGTAAAGCGGCATGCAAAATATTGTATTGATGAATCTCCGCAACATCAGCATAAGCCACAGCATAAGCGGTGGCTTGTTGTTTGATTAACACCGTTAAATCATCGCGTTTTTTTTCAGACAGCTTTTTGGAATCAGTCAACCCCGGTAAATCAAAGTGAAGTGGCAGTATGACAGCGGCGGCAAACACACTGCCAACCAAAGCACCGCGCCCGGCTTCATCGACACCGGCGTGCTGCGGCGAAACAGCATAAACTGAAACCGATGGTATCGAACTCATAACCGCGCCTTTGTGTGTGCCAATACCGCTTCGGCAGCCAGCGCGGCAGTGTCTTTGCGTAAAGACTCATGCAGTTTTAAAAAATCGTTTTGTAAAGCAGAAACTTCTTGTGGTGATTGATACCAATGGCACACGGCATCAGCGAGTTTTTGCGGCGTGGCATCATTTTGCAGCAATTCCGGTGCGACTGCTTTATTCAGCAAAATATTGGGCAAGCCCACATACGGCACTTTAATTAAACGCTTAACCCACATATAGGTAAGCGGTGAAATACGGTAGCTGATAACCATTGGGCATTTGCACAATGCCACTTCCAACGTAGCGGTGCCGCTGGCGACCAATACCGCATCGGCGGCAGTAGATGCCATATCGGCATGTGCGCGAATGGGTTGAACGGGCAAATCATAAAATTCATTTTGCTGAAGTATGATTTGTGCCAATTGCCAAGTGGCGCGGGTTGCCAGCGGCAATAGAAACCGAGCATTTTCGTGCTGCTGCCAAATTAAGCGGGCGGCATGAAGGAATAGGGGCAGCATGTATTCAATTTCGCTGACGCGGCTGCCCGGCATCAAAACAAATACGGGTATATTTTGATTGATACGCAGCTGCTCACGCGCACGGGCTTTATCGGCGTGTAACGGCAGTGTTTGTGCCAAAGGGTGTCCGACAAACTGCGCTTGCCCGCCTGCTTGGCGGTATAAGTCCGGCTCCATGGGAAACAGGCACAAAACTTCATCTGTTTGGCGAACTATTTTTTTTACACGCCCGCGCCGCCAAGCCCAGACCGATGGGCTGACATAATGTACCGTCGGTATTCCCGCTGCTTTCAGTTTTTCCGCCACACCGAGATTAAAGTCGGGCGCATCAATGCCCACAAAAACATCGGGGTGTATATTGGTTAAACGGTGAATCAAGCCGCGGCGAATGCGCATAATTTCAGGCAGCCGCTTGAAAACTTCGGTTAAACCGCGCACTGCCAGCCGTTCTTGATCATAGAAGCTGTCCATGCCTTCGGCTTTCATGCGCGGACCGCCGATGCCGACAAACTGTGCATCGGGGCGGTGTGCTTTAATGGCGGCAATTAGATGCGCACCCAATGCGTCGCCCGAGGCTTCACCTGCACACAGGGCAATGGTCAGCGGGCGGTTTGAAGTGTCAGCCAAATTCATGATGTATGTACCGAAGATGAGTCTGAAGCCACGGCGGCACAGGCACGGATACAGTCATGAACCAATGCGGGTCCTTGAAACACCAGCCCGCTGTAAACCTGCACCGCAGACGCACCCAAAGCCAATTTGTTTGCCGCATCAGCAGCAGAGACAATACCACCCACACCGATTAAAGGAATTTTGCCGTTTAAATGCTGCGCCAGTTCGCGTAAAACGCGGTTGCTCTTTTCGCGTACAGGTAAACCCGATAAACCGCCGTTTTCTTGCGCTAAAGAATGCGGGCTTAATGCGGATTTATCAATGGTGGTGTTGGTGGCAATGATGCCGTCGATTTCGGTTTGTACGGCAACTTCGGCGATGGCGGCAATTTGGGCTTCGTCTAAATCCGGTGCAATTTTAACCGCCAGCGGCACATAACGTCCGTGTTGGCTTGCCAGCTGTGTTTGGCGGTTTTTCAGGCAGCCTAAAAGTGTTTGTAATTCGTCTTCACTTTGTAAACTGCGCAGATTTTGGGTGTTGGGTGAGGAAATATTCACGGCGATGTAGCTTGCATGCGGATAGGCTTTTTCCAAACAAATCAAATAATCGGCAGCAGCATTTTCGATTGGTGTGGCGGCATTTTTACCGATGTTGATGCCCAATACGCCGCGAAAGCGGCTGGTTTGAATATTGCGGATTAAGGCATCAATACCGTGGTTATTAAAACCCATACGATTGATAATGGCTTGTTTTTCAGGCAGCCTGAATAAACGCGGCTTGGGATTACCCGCCTGCGCTTTGGGTGTAACCGTGCCCACTTCCAGAAAACTGAAGCCAAGTGCTGCCAGTGCATCAATACATTCGCCGTTTTTGTCTAAACCCGCCGCCAAGCCAACCGCATTGGGCAAATCCAGACCCATGAGTTTAATCGGTTTGCCTTGCGGTGTTTTGGGTATGCTGAAGCACAATAAACCCATTTTTTCAGCACGTTTTAAGGCGGCAAGTGTGAGGTGATGCGCTCTTTCGGCATCTAAGGAGAAGAGCAGGGATTGGAATAAAGTGTACATGGCGGGTGCGGTGAAAGTAATCAAGAGGGCAGTGTGAACGAAACGGCAATCACGATGAGGTAAACAAATTACCCAATATCATACAGGGAATTCGTTGAAAGCCGTCGCAATAAGTTACTCATCAATGTATTTAATTGTGAATAATGGTTTTACGCGATGTGCTTAGACAACAATATCAATGGTAATAAGATTGCCCACATCATCAGAATTACACATTGAATAACAAGAGTATTGTCTTGTTTTTTAATGCCAAGCATTACACCGGTAATGGCAATAAATGCTGAAATAAATAAAATCAATACACCGACAAAAGCCACCGGATTTTGTGCTTGCCAATTGAGTGTAAATAACAGGCTGCCCACTAAATTTACGTAAAACGCGGCTTGGCGGTAGGTGCGCGGATTCACCCAAAAGTCGGTTTGGAATTTCATGCTGTTTTCTTTATTGAGTTTTGGAATTTGTTTTGTGTTTTCCAAAATACACAAACAATACTGCACCCAAAATCATCATGGGTAAGCTGAGCCATTGTCCCATGGATAAATTAAAACGCAGCAATCCCAAGAAGTTATCCGGTTCGCGGGCGAATTCGGCAATAAAGCGGAAAAAACCGTAGCCGAGTAGAAACAGTGCAGCAACTTGCCCTGCGGGGCGTAGTTTTTTGGAAAACAGCCACAGCAATACAAATAAGGCAATGCCTTCTAAGGCAAATTGATACAGCTGCGACGGGTGGCGCGGCAGCAAGTGAAATTGTTCCCAAACAGAAGCCCATTGCTGCGGGTTTCGCACCACCGCAGCGGCATCTTCCGCTTGTGCATGCGGAAATCCCATTGCCCAAAAAGCATTGGGGCTGGTAAGCCGCCCCCATAATTCACCGTTGATAAAATTACCGATGCGGCCGCTTGCCAAGCCCAGCGGCACGAGCGGTGCAATAAAATCAGCCACTTGAAGAACAGGAAGATGATGTTTTCGGGCAAATAACCACATGGCACACAACACGCCGAGGAAACCGCCGTGAAACGACATGCCGCCTTCCCATACTTTCAAAATAGAAAGCGGGTTTGATAAATAAAAATCAGGCTGGTAAAACAGCACATAGCCCAAACGTCCGCCGAGGATAACGCCCAAAATGCCCCATGTTAAAAAATCATCAAGCATATCGTTGGTAAAAACGGTATTGCCTGTGCGTATGCGCCGACGTCCAAGCCAAATGAACAGAACAAAACCCACGATGTAGCTGAGGGCATACCAGCGAATGGCTAAAGGACCCAGTTGCAGCAGCACCGGATCAAAATTGGGGTGAATCAACATGCTGTAGTGGCTTTCGGAATGTTTCAGGCTGCCTGAAAATCAATTAGGGAATATTGCGGCGCGATGATTGAGTATCACGCGCCGAAAAGCCATGAGGTACTTTGTGAACCTATTCATTGCCCAGCTGCGGCAACACGGAATCACTGCCCAAGGACAGCAATCCTGTTTTTGCATAGACATTCAATTTGGCGCGGGTATCGCTGATGTCGAGGTTGCGCATGGTGAGCTGTCCGATGCGGTCGGCAGGTGTAAATGCGGCGTTTTCCACTTTTTCCATACTCAAACGCTCAGGTTGATAAGTGAGGTTGGGCGATTCGGTATTCAGAATGGAATAATCGTTGCCGCGCCGCAATTCTAATGTAACTTCACCGGTAATCGCTTTTGCCACCCAGCGTTGTGCGGTTTCGCGCAGCATCAGTGCTTGTGAATCGAACCAGCGGCCTTGATACAGCAGCCGTCCCAGCCGCAAGCCATTGATGCGGTATTGTTCGATGGTGTCTTCGTTGTGAATGCCGGTGAGCAGGCGTTCATAAGCGGTGTGCAGTAATGCCATGCCCGGGGCTTCGTAAATGCCGCGTGATTTGGCTTCAATGATGCGGTTTTCAATTTGATCGGTCATGCCCAAGCCGTGTCTGCCGCCGATGCGGTTGGCTTCTAAAAACAAAGCGACAGGATCGGCGAATTCTTGTCCGTTCAGGGCAACGGGTACACCTTCTTCAAAGCGCACACGCACTTCTTCCGCTTTAATCGCTACATCATCACGCCAAAACGCTATACCCATAATCGGGTTTACGATTTTGACGCTGCTGTTTAAAAATTCCAAATCTTTGGCTTCATGGGTTGCCCCGAGCATATTGGAATCGGTGGAATAGGCTTTTTCTACCGACATTTTGTAGTCAAAACCATTGGCAATCAGAAACTCCGACATTTCTTGGCGGCCGCCCAATTCATCGATAAATTGTTGGTCAAGCCACGGTTTGTAGATGCGTAAATCGGGATTGGTAAGCAAGCCGTAACGATAAAAACGTTCAATATCATTGCCTTTGTAGGTAGAACCGTCGCCCCAAATATTGACATTGTCTTCTTTCATAGCCGCCACCAGCATGGTGCCGGTTACGGCACGACCCAGCGGTGTGGTGTTGAAATAGGGCATGCCGCCGGTGTGTATGTGAAACGCACCGCATTGAATTGCGGCAATACCTTCATGCGCCAGTTGGCTGCGGCAATCAATTAAACGGGCATTCTGTGCGCCGTATTGCGTGGCTTTACGCGGAATGGCTTCATAATCGCTTTCATCGGGCTGCCCTAAGTTGGCGGTGTAGGCAAAGGGTAATGCGCCTTTGAGTTTCATCCACAATAAGGCGGCGGAAGTATCCAAACCGCCGGAAAAGGCGATGCCTACTTTTTGACCGACGGGCAGGTGCTGCAATATGGTGGCGTTCGATGGCATGTTCAGTGTTCCTTAATCAAACAAAATAAATTGTTTACTGTTTGTGTGATGTGCTTATGGGTACGTTTTCAGGCAGCCTGAATGATTGATTTTTAACGACAATAAAAACAGAGATTGGTTTAAATTTCTGCATTCAGCCAATACATGGCGGCTTTTACTTCTTTGATGTAGTCGGGCTGTTCGGCAGGTTTGTTTTGGTGTGCGGCGAGGTGTTCCGGGCTTTTTTTCCATGCCTTATAGGCTTCTCGGCTTTGCCAGAAAAATACTGCTTTTACCGTAATGTATTCCTGCTTGCTGTCTTGCTGCCAAATTTGCTTTTTTAATAAACCATCAGGGCAAAAATCAGTGCGGTTAAAGCGTTCGCTGATTTTATCGGCATAAGCTGATACAACCAAAAATGATTTTTCTTCGATGAATACCATAACGGCGATTCCTTTTTTTTACTTAAGTAGGCAATGTATTTTTCAGGCAGCCTGTTTCGGCGGCATTGATAATTTGTGCGTTTTCGGCGGGTTTGTGGTGTGTTGCGTGGATGATAAATAACATCAGCATGGTCTGATGTAATCTGCTGAATATGAAAAAACCATAAGGCGGAAAATTAAGTAAATGTGTTTATTCCAATAAATCGTCAAATTTTATCATAAAAAATCGCAGCGCATACTATATTGATACATGAAGAACCGTATCGTGGGCAGACAAGTTTTTCAAAGTGACTAAGGCCGACGTCTTAGGATTATTTCTGAGCAGTTTTGCTGATCAGAATATCAAACCAATGCACGGGCGGTGCATCATCAACAGCAGTTACAGAAGATGGGCGGAACAGAGAATGAAGGATAAGGATACGGTCATTCTCTTTAATCATGGGTTCTCCATTTCGGTCTTCACGCATCAATGCAAGAAAGGTCTTAACCATCGTTTCACGTTCACGAGCGTCTCGACTCATCTGCAAGTTTTCGGACAGTAAGCGACTCAGCATCTTCAGAACCCAAACTGCGGCAAAAGCCGGAATCGCAATTGGAATCAAGGTTAAGATGATGGAAGCTCCCTTGGCTGTGTCAGATAAATTTGGTATATATTTTATGAATCCACATATGGATAGACCCAACACAATAACGAAAGCCACGGCGAAGGCAATGGCTACATAGAGGTGTTTTTGTGCGCGATCACCCCAATACTGTGTGGGAGCCAACAGTGCCAACTGCTCGTCGTAGACTCTTTTGAGTCCCTCCCAGTCGGATTCCATTTTCTTCTTGAGCGTATTCCACTGGTCTTCTCGATCCGAATGCGTTTGGTGGTCTTGTTTTTGCTGCTCATCTATGGCATTGGTCTGTTCTTCAAATGCGGTGCGAATTTCGTTCAGACTGACTTGGAATTCATTTTTCAGCGCGGTCAATTCCTTGCGTTGGGGAAGTAACCAATCTTTGGTGCCTTTACTACGGCTGTTGAACAGAATGAGGTCAATCAGTGTTTTAATGGAAATACCAGAGGAGATCTGCTCAAGCATTTGAGAAGAATCGCTCCTAGCCGTCAAGTAGAGTAGGCCGGCCACATTAAGATTGTCCTTAGCCATGTCTGCGATGACTGGGTAAATTGCATAATCAGAGGTTATAATTTTCCCATCTCTGATCAGGTTGAAAGAATCCATCAGGGTCCGGTTAAATTGCCGTGCACTCTGCTCCTGACTTGAGGCTAACATACGCTTAAATTCATTCAAAGCTTGGCGGGCATTTACATAAAAGGTGTGCTGATTCTTCCAGCAGGTTCTCAGGGTTTGGTTCATGGACGTGCCATCATTGTCCTTCCAGAATGGCTCCTCGGAATCCAGCCACCGCTCCAGATCTTCGGTGGTTTGAAAGTGAAGCTCTCGTAGTCCACCATAAACGGTTACTTTGATTTCTGTTAGTAGCTTTGGCATTACATAACCTCCGTCTGACGTTTATCTTTTACTCGCAATTTATCGAATGGTAACAGTGCTTGGAAATGCTTACAAAAAAATTGCAGCAGGTACTATTCAGCTTATTGTTTTAGGTGTAAGAATTTCTCGCGTTGTTTACAGGATTGTGGCGCAAGTTGCTAGATTCTTCTAATTATTTGAATAATAAAAATTCTTATAATAGTTCGCGAAGTGATTTCATTTTTACCAACAATTCGTTCTAAGCATAAAACAATAAGTTATTTTTGAATTATGTACTAAAGCGTTACTATGGCGGCAATGAGTATTTGGAGATGTGCTGCATGGATTGGGATTATGTCTTGCGAACACTGCCGGCTTATGGTCAAGCACTGTCGCTGACATTGAAAATTGCCGTTGTCGGCATTGCAGTGGCCATAGCAATCGGGGTGCTGTGTAATGTGTTGTGGTATTCAAAAATATCGGTATTCAGGCGTGCGGCAGGGGTATATGTTGCCTTGTTTCGGAATACGCCGCTGATGATTCAGCTTTTTTTCATGTTTTACGCGTTGCCGCAGTTGGGTATTAAGATGACGCCGATATTGACGGCGATGGTGGGTTTGTCTTTGCTGGGCGGCAGTTTTATGGCTGAGGCAATACGCGGTGGTTTGAATGGGGTTGCAAAAAACCAAATCGAATCAGCCAAAGCAATTGGTTTAACACAAGGGCAGATTATGCGGTATGTGATGCTGCCGCAAGCCGTTAGCTACAGTGTGCCGTCCATTGGGGCAAATTGCATTTTTTTGATTAAAGAGACATCGATTTTCAGTGTAATTGCCGTGGTGGATTTGATGAATGTAACCAAAACCGAAATCGGTATGTTTTATAAGACCAACGAGGCTTTGTTGTTACTGGTGCTGGCGTATGCTGTGGTGTTGATTGTGTTGTCGTGGGGGCTGACTGTTTTGGAAAAGCGTGTGCGTTATGCAGAATTTGGGCATTGATGTTTTATTGAATGTAAATCACTTACAGCGTCTGTTGCAAGGGTTGTGGGCAACCGTTGAAATTGCCTCTTTGTCTGTCGTTATCAGCTATGTGTTGGGAACATTGATGGGCATACTTCGAGTGCAGGCAGGTAAATGGATAAATATGCTGCTGCGCTTGTATTTAGAAAGTTTCCGCATCATTCCTGTTTTGGTTTGGCTTTATTTGTTGTATTACTTTTTACCCGCGAATTTCGGTATTGATTTAAATTCGTTTTGGGTGGCATTGATTGTATTCAGCTTATGGGGCAGCGCAGAAATGAGCGATATTGTTCGCGGAGCTTTGGTTTCTTTGCCGAAACATCAATTTGAATCCGGCTTGGCGGTGGGATTGAATCAGCGGCAGCTTTTTCGGTATGTGTTATTACCGCAAGTGGTTCAGCGGGTTACACCCGGTGCGGTGAATTTAACCGTACGCATGATTATGACCACTTCTCTGCTGTTTGTGTTGGGTGTGGTTGAGTTGATTAAGGTGGGGCAGCAAATCATTGAATCAGCATATTTACAAAACCCAATGGTTTCAGTATGGATTTATGGTGTGATTTTGCTGATGTATTTCGCACTTTGTTTTCCGCTGTCTAAGTTGGCAGATCATTTAGCCCAGAGCAAGGACGCATGATTGATGGATAAAACCACTGTTTTACAAGTATCAAATCTACACAAATCGTATCAGGAGACAGAAGTACTTAAAGGCATTGATTTAACGGTGCAAGCATCTGAAGTAGTGGTTATTCTGGGACCTTCCGGCTGCGGAAAATCCACATTTTTACGTTGTTTGAATGGTTTGGAAACGTTTGAGCAAGGAGATATTGCGCTGGATGGGCAGATTTTAGACCCACAGAAAACATCTTGGCATCAAATACGGCAAAAAATCGGCATGGTTTTTCAAAGTTATGATTTATTTCCAAACATGACAGTTATGGAGAATATTTTATTGGGTCCCACCAAGGCGCAAAAAAGAGATCCAAAACAAGTGGCTGAACAAGCATTGGCACTATTGACGCGTGTGGGTTTGTCAGACAAGCAGCATGTGTATCCGCGCACACTCTCCGGCGGACAGAAGCAGCGTATTGCGATTGTACGGGCATTGTGCATGAACCCTGAAATCATGCTGTTTGACGAAGTAACCGCTTCACTGGACCCGGAAATGGTGCGCGAAGTATTGGAAGTGATTTTGGATTTGGCAAACGACGGTATGACCATGTTGATTGTTACCCATGAAATGAACTTTGCCCGCAAAGTGGCAGACCGCATTGTGTTTATGGATGCGGGCAAGATTGTTGAAGAACAAAAACCTGAAGATTTTTTTATGCAACCGCAATCATCGCGGGCGCAGCAATTTTTAAATGTATTTAACTTTTAGAAAAGGAAACAACATGAAACACAATCATCATTTTTCACAACGCTGGTTCCGTTTACTGGGCATCGCGGCGATTGCGCTGAGTTTGGGCGCTTGCGGTCAAAACGGCAGTGGTGCATCGGCAAGCAGCAGTGAACCTGCAGCCAAAGAAGAGGCTGTGAGCGGGATTCAAAGCATCAAAGATCGCGGCGTGCTGCGTGTTGCTGTGTTTGCCGACAAACCGCCGTTTGGCTATGTTGATGCAGAAGGCAAAAACCAAG
This sequence comes from Stenoxybacter acetivorans DSM 19021, assembly GCF_000745895.1. Taxonomy (GTDB): domain Bacteria; phylum Pseudomonadota; class Gammaproteobacteria; order Burkholderiales; family Neisseriaceae; genus Stenoxybacter; species Stenoxybacter acetivorans. The sequence goes on from NZ_JQKE01000015.1 coordinate 23,933, forward strand.
GTTATGATGTGGTATTGGCACATCGCTTGGCTAAAGATTTACTGGGCGATGAAAACAAAGTGGAATTTGTGCTGACTGAAGCGCAAAACCGTGTGGACGTATTGAAATCAAACAAGGTGGATATTACGCTGGCAAATTTTACGGTTACTCCGGAACGCGCCGAACAAGTTGATTTTGCCTTGCCGTATATGAAAACCGCGATTGGTTTGGTGTCTCCCAAGGCGCAACCGATTAATGATGTAGCGGGATTGAAAGGCAAAACCCTGATTGTGAATAAAGGCACAACCGCTGAAATATGGTTTGCCAAACAACAGCCGGATATTAACCGCCTGTCTTTTGATCACAACACCGAAGCCTTTAATGCCTTAAAAGACAAGCGCGGTGCGGCTTTGGCACATGACAACACATTGTTGTATGCTTGGGTGAAAGAAAATCCGAGTTTTGCAGTGAGCATCAACCAACTTGGTGATAATGATTTGATTGCAGGCGCGGTGAAAAAAGGCAATACAGATTTGCAGGCTTGGTTAAATGAGGAAATTATCAAGCTAACAGATGAAGGGTTTTTCAATAAAGCGTATGCAGAAGCCGTAGCACCGTTTTACGGTGAAGGCATTGATTCAAAAAATATTGTGCTATCACCGGAAGAACTGAAAGCCGTTAAATAACATCACATCAGCAGCAAATTAACTTTCTTTTTAGGGGTATTTTATGAGCATCGCTTCCAGCATTACAGATTTAATCGGCAACACACCTTTAGTACAACTGGGTCAATTGGCTAAAGGGTTGCCTGCCAAAGTCGCTTTGAAATTGGAATTTTTTAACCCGGGCGGCAGCGTGAAAGACCGCATTGCGACAGCAATGATTGATGCAGCGGAAAAAGCGGGCAAAATCAAGGCAGATACCGTCATTGTAGAGCCGACCAGCGGCAATACCGGTATTGGTTTGGCAATGGTGTGTGCGGCACGCGGTTATTCTTTAATATTGACCATGCCTGAAACCATGAGCAAAGAGCGGCAAATGTTGCTGCGAGCCTATGGCGCACAATTGATTTTAACACCGGGTGCGGAAGGCATGGGTGGGGCAATTGCACGGGCTGAAGCCTTGGTAAATGAAAATCCCGATCATTATTTTATGCCGCAGCAATTTGAAAATACCGCCAATCCTGAAGTACACCGCCGTACCACAGCCGAAGAAATTTGGCGCGATACCGATGGTGAAGTGGATATTTTTGTCGGCGGCGTGGGTACGGGCGGTACTATTACCGGCGTGGGTGAAGTATTGAAAGCCAAGAAACCCGCAGTACAGGTATTTGCGGTAGAGCCGGCAGCTTCACCCGTATTGTCGGGCGGTGCTAAAGGACCACACCCGATTCAAGGCATTGGTGCGGGTTTTGTTCCAAAAACGCTGAACACCGAAATTTACGATGGTGTGATTCAGGTTGGGAACGAAGACGCATTTACAACCGCACGGGCATTGGCAGTGAAAGAAGGATTGCTGGTGGGTATTTCTTCCGGCGCGGCGGTGTGGGCAGCATTGCAATTGGCAGCAAAAGCAGAAAACAGCGGTAAGCTGATTGTGGTTGTGATTCCGTCTAACGGCGAGCGTTATTTATCCACGCCTTTATTTGCTGATTTGACTTAAAATAAAGCAGAATTGTTGTATTTAAGAAGCATTAGAATCGCGGGCAAGTTTAATAGAATGCCCGCGATTTTAATTTAATGAACAAAGCCTTTATTCTCTGAATTCAATAACAGCAGATTTTACAAAGGCATTAAATTTAACTTGCGCAGCAAATCCGCGTCATCGTTTTCATCTGCATTGGCGGTAGTGAGTAGTTGCTCGCCGTAAAAAATAGAATTTGCACCTGCCAAAAAACACAAGGCTTGCATGGCTTCGGGCATTTTATTGCGGCCTGCCGACAAACGGACATAGCTTTTCGGCATGGTTATCCGAGCTGCTGCTACTGTGCGCACAAACTCCGTCCAATCCAAATCAACGGCATTTTCTAACGGTGTTCCTGCCACTTTTACCAATTGATTAATCGGTACGCTTTCGGGCTGCGGGTCTAAATTTGCCAAGCCGGCAATCAATCCCGCGCGTTCTTCACGGCTTTCATTCATGCCGACAATCCCGCCGCAGCACACTTTTAAACCTGCTTGGCGCACTTTTGCCAGCGTATCCATGCGTTCTTCATAATTTCGGGTGCTGATAATATCGCTGTAACGTTCGGGGTCGGTATCCAGATTGTGGTTGTAATAATCCAATCCCGCCGATTTAAGCTCTTCAGCCATGCCTTCTTGCAGTAAACCAAATGTGCCGCAGGTTTCTAAGCCCAAATCTTTTACTGCCGCAATGATTTCAGCCACTTTTTTAACATCGCGCGGCTTGGGTCCGCGCCATGCTGCGCCCATGCAAAATCGGCCAGCTCCGCGTGCTTTGGCGATTTTGGCTTTGGCGACAATATCATCAACATCTAAAAGTGCTTGTTTTTGTACATCGGTTTGATGATGCGCCGATTGCGGACAATAAGCGCAATCTTCGGGGCAGCCGCCGGTTTTAATGGAAATCAATGTAGATAATTGAATTTTTTGCGGATCGAAATACGTTCGATGCACTTGGGCTGCCTGAAACACCAAGTCCAAAAAAGGTTGGTCTAACAAATCTTTGATTTGGCATTTACGCCAATAAGCGGTGGCAGGGTGCGTATGCAGATCTTCAGGCTGCCTGAAAGTAATGGTGCTGGTGTTCATTTTGTGTTTCCTTAAAATGGTTTGCGGCATCGCAATGATTGCCGACACGCAATAAACAAACGCAATGTTTGTTGGTGCGTTTAGTGAGGAAATGATTTTGTATTTCTAAATATTTGGTTTAATTTTCTCCAAACATTGTTCATGCCGCTGCATCATCATGGTTTCACCACCCAATTGTTTTAATTTGTCTTCAGATGAGGCTTTGGCAAATTGTTCAATTTGTTTGGTGCTCATGCCGTCCAAGGTTTCTTCCCACATACAGCGGCAATAAGGCTCAGGCACTTGGGCAGATTGATTGCTTAAACCATGTTTTGCCAATTCATCAGCCCATTGCGGATTGAATGGGCTGTTTTTGATACATGCCGATAAAATTTCGGCTTTAACTTGCGGCTTGCTCATCGCGCATTGCGATAAAAAAAATGCTGTCGCAAACAATGCCGCCGTTACCCACAGCCAAATACGTATGGTACGGATTCTATTACGGGGTGGCGGTTCTGCTGCGGACGGTTTGGATAACTCATTTTCCGCCATGCAAGCTCTCCATGCGAATCATGATAACCGATGGGAACACACGGGGCAGGGCTTCAATGTTGGCAATGGCTGCCTGAATTTGTTTTTCTTGAGTGGTGTGAGTGAGAATCACAATTTCAGCCGTTTCATGGCTGATAACGCCTTTTTGGATTAAGGCTTCAATTGAAATCTGCTCATTGGCAAGAATATTGGCGATTTCACCCAAAACACCCGGTTCATCTTTGGCGCATACCCGCAAATAGTAGCCGCTGGTGATGTCGCCCATATCCAATACCGGAATGGCTTGCATTTGATACGGCTGAAACGCTAAATAAGGAACGCGGTTGTCGCTGGCGGCATCCAGCAAGCGGCTGATGTCGATAATATCTGCTACTACTGCGCTGGCGGTTGCCGCCGCACCGGCACCCGGGCCGTAATACAAAGTTTCTTGCACCATATCGGCTTGTACCAATACAGCATTCATCACACCTTCAACATTGGCAAGCAAGCGTCCGGTGGGAATGAGTGTGGGGTGTACCCGCAATTCAATGCCGTTTTCGGTTTTACGGGTAATGCCCAGTAATTTGATGCGGTAGCCCAATTCCTCTGCATAGCGAATGTCTTGGCTTTCCAAGCGGCTGATGCCTTCCATATAACATTGGTTAAAATTAATGGGTGTACCAAATGCCAAAGCAGACATGATGCTGAGTTTATGTGCGGCATCGTGTCCTTCAATATCAAAAGTAGGATCGGCTTCGGCATAGCCCAAATCCTGAGCTTCTTTTAACACATCGGCAAAAGCACTGCCGTGGGCGCGCATTTCGCTGAGGATAAAATTACTGGTGCCATTGATGATGCCTGCAATGGATTGAATGTGGTTTGCCGCTAAACCTTCGCGCAGTGCTTTGATTATGGGAATACCGCCCGCCACTGCCGCTTCAAACATCAGCATCACATTTTGCAGCTCTGCCAGCCGAAATAATTCATTGCCGTGTTCCGCCAGCAGTTTCTTATTGGCAGTAACCACATGTTTGCCATTTTGAATAGCACGGATAACCGCTTCTTTGCTGATGGTGCTGCCGCCGATGAGTTCTACTACAATGTCCACATCGTCGGCGTTCACCACGTCATTGATGTTGTCAGTTACCGCAACGGTTGAATCACACAAGCGTTGGGCGTGGTCGGTGTTTCGGTCTGCCGCACGGGTAATCACTACTTTTCTGCCTAAGCGGCGGGCAACTTCATCGGCGTTGTTTTGCAATAATTTCACCACACCGCCGCCAACAGTGCCTACACCCAAGATACCGATACGAATAGGCTGCATATTTTTTCCTTCATTATTTGATTTGTTTACAATATAAAGGCGAGTTTTATACCCGCCTTCATGCTGCTTTAAGATTTTTCGTCGGCTGCTGCTTTTTGACGCAAACGTAAGCCCAATTCACGCAATTGCTTTTCGTCCACCTGATTGGGCGCGTCCACCAACAAATCTTGGGAACGCTGGGTTTTCGGGAAAGCAATCACATCGCGAATAGACTCCGCACCGGTCATTAAAGTAACCAAGCGGTCTAAACCAAACGCCAAACCACCGTGTGGCGGCGCACCGTATTTAAGGTTATCCAGCAAGAAGCCGAATTTATTGCGCTGCTCATCAGGGCTGATTTTGAGAGCGGCAAATACTTTTTCCTGAATATCAGCGCGGTGAATACGCACCGAACCGCCGCCGATTTCCCAACCGTTTAAAACCATATCATAGGCACGGGCAAGGCATTCGCCCGGATTGCTGTCCATTAAATCTTCATGGCCGATTTTCGGTGAAGTAAAGGGGTGGTGCATCGCTGTCCAGCGATCTTCTTCTTCATCGTATTCAAACATGGGAAAATCCACTACCCACAAAGGTTTCCATTCGTCCACAAAAAAGCCGTTATTTTTACCGTGTTCATGCCCGATTTTTACTCGCAATGCACCAATGGCTTCATTAACCACTTTGGCTTTGTCTGCACCAAAGAAAATGATGTCGCCGTTTTGGGCGGCGGTTTTTTCGATGATGGTTTTTAAGGCAGCCTCAGACAAGAATTTAACAATGGGCGATTGCAAACCGCTGTTTTCACCGTTGCCGATGTTGCTCACATCATTTACTTTAATATACGCCAAGCCTTTTGCGCCGTAGATGCCGACAAATTCGGTATAAGCATCAATTTCTTTGCGCGATAGTTTTGCACCATTCGGAACACGCAAAGCAACCACGCGCCCGTTCGGCATGTCAGCCGCGGCACGGAAAACTTTGAATTCTTCCGTTTTCATCACCTCGGTTAATTCGGTAAATTGCAGATTCACCCGCAAATCGGGTTTGTCTGAACCATATAAAAACATGGCTTCTGCAAAAGTCATGCGCGGAAATGCTGCCAAATCAACATTGAGCGTGGTTTTAAACACCGATTTTGCCATGTTTTCGGTGATGTCCATGATTTCATCTTCATTTAAAAATGAAGTTTCCAAGTCGATTTGGGTGAATTCAGGCTGACGGTCTGCCCGTAAATCTTCATCACGGAAGCATTTGGTGATTTGGTAATAACGGTCAAATCCCGCCACCATCAACAGTTGTTTAAACAATTGCGGCGATTGCGGCAAAGCAAAAAATTCACCCGGGAAAACGCGGCTGGGAACAAGATAATCACGCGCACCTTCAGGTGTGGAGCGGGTGAGCATCGGGGTTTCAATATCAATAAACCCTTGTTCGTCTAAATAGCGGCGCACCGCCATGGCAACGCGATAGCGCAAGCGCATATTGTTTTGCATCACAGGGCGGCGCAAATCAATGACACGGTTGGTCAGGCGCACGTTTTCAGACAGATTTTCATCATCAATTTGAAACGGTGGTGTTGCCGCAATATTCAGTATTTCAATCTCTTTTGCCAAAATTTCAATACCGCCGGAAATCATTTTGTCGTTTTGAGTGCCTTCGGGGCGGCGGCGAACGCGTCCGGTGATGCTCAATACATATTCATTGCGCGAAGAATCCGCACGCGCAAAGGCTTCGGGGGTGTCGGGGTCGATAACGACTTGGACAATGCCTTCACGGTCGCGCAGGTCAATAAAAATCACCCCGCCGTGGTCGCGCCGGCGGTGTACCCAGCCTTTAACGGTAACGCTTTGGTCTAAATAGTGTTCGTTGATTAAACCGCAGTAATTGGTGCGCATGATGCTGCCTTCTTAAAATAGTGAAAAATCAATCAGTTAATTATAATGATGTGTGTATTTAATTATAATGATGTGTGTATTTAATAAAATCCTAACATTTTAACGCAACGGCGGTTTCTTTTAAACTGAAGTTTCACCATTAGGTGCAGAACAAATTATTGTAGAATAAGGCGGCTGCCTGAAAAATAAGGCATACAGTGAAACTTAAATCATGAATTTCAATCAAATCAGCCGCCAATCGCCGATATTGGATAATTTATTTCGTCAAAGTCAATACTGGCGGCAATTAACCCAAAAATTGCAAGCACAGCTGCCAAGTAATTTATACCCTTATTTTCAGGTAGCCTGTATCCGAGAGGGCTGTTTGGTGGTGTTGTCCCGCAACAATATGGCGGCATCACGCTTGCGTATGTTGCTGCCCGCATTATTGCCATTGATACAAACATGGGACGAATCCATCCAATCAATACAAGTGAAAATTCAATTGCAGCCTGAAACAAAGGCGGCTCAAAAGAAACTTAAACTCAATCAGTCTGTTCAAAATTCTTTCACCGAAACCGCTGCTCGGTTGGCACATCACCCTGAATTGGCAGAAGCACTGCGGCATTTGGGCAAAAAAGACCTTTAATCGTCAGTGGTTTGATTATTTTATCAGTATTTTTCAAAAAATAATGGTTCATAAAAAATATTAATGTGTGCTATCATTTTAAAAATGATACTAATTATCATTACGATAAAATTTATTGATTTAACCGTTTTAATTTAAAAATTTATGGAAAGACAGTTGAAATGAATAACAAAACCGATAACACACAACATTTTCGTTTAAGCCTTTTATCACTGGTTCTATTCAGCGGTTTTGCGTATGCGGATAATAATCACGACAGCACGGAATTGAGTGATGTTTATGTAACTGCGGAACGTCAATTGCAGCAGTCTTTAGGGGTATCGGAAATTACCAAAAGCGATTTGGAAAAACGTCCGGTGGTGAATGATATTGCCGAGATTGTACGCACCATGCCCGGTGTAAACCTCACAGGGAACACCGCTTCGGGGCAGCGTGGTAACAATCGGCAGATTGATATTCGCGGCATGGGTCCCGAAAACACCTTAATTTTGATTGACGGCCGACCGGTAAATTCTCGCAACAGCGTGCGTTACAGTTGGCGCGGCGAACGCGATACCCGAGGCGACAGTAATTGGATTCCGGCAGAAGACATTGAATCAATTGAAGTGATTCGCGGACCGGCAGCCGCGCGGTATGGCTCGGGTGCAACGGGCGGCGTGGTGAATATTGTTACCAAAAAAGTGAGTAAAGAATTTCACGGCTCATTAAATTATTTCACCAATCAACCGATTCATAACGAAGAAGGAGCAACCCATCGTGTCGGTTTCAATTTGAGCGGTCCCATCATCAAAGACACACTGTCGTTCCGTCTTTATGGTAATTACAATAAAACCGATGCCGATTTGCCCGATATTAACAAAAGCACCCAAAAATCGCCCACCAATATTGCCGCAGGCAAAGAAGGTGTTCGCAATAAAGATGTAGGTGCACATTTGGCGTGGCAGCTGACTCCTGAGCAGACACTTATCTTAGACAGCAGCTATAGCCGGCAAGGCAATATTTATACAGGAGACACGCAGGGCAACAATGGTTCTGATTTAACCCAACAGTTGGCAAACGACGGCAAAGAAACCAACCGCATGTATCGTCAAAGTTATGCCCTAGTGCATGACGGTGTATGGGAATGGGGCGATACCAAAATCACTGCCCAATATGATCGCACGACCAACAGCAGGCTGCCTGAAGGTTTGGCGGGTGCCACCGAAGGACAAATCAACAAGGAACACTTTAAAGACAGCCTGCTTAAAAGCGGGCGCTTGGCGGCAGAAGCCAACATTCCATTCACATGGGGCGTAGAACATGTTCTTACGGTTGGTTCGGAATATACCCGCGACAGCCTTGATGATCCGGCATCTATGGTGCAGGGTTTTATGCCGGGCGATGTGATTGAAGGCATGGACACGCAACGCTCAGGCAAAACCAAAGCACACAATTGGGCAATATTTGCAGAAGACAATATTTCCTTAACCCCGCGTACCCAATTGATTCCGGCATTGCGTTTTGATTACCACAGTACTTCCGGCGGTAATCTCAGTCCGGGGTTGAATATTTCACAGCAATTAAATGATTATTTCACCGTAAAAGGCGGCATTGCACGCGCCTATAAAGCCCCGAATTTGTATCAGGAAAACCCCAACTATTTATTGGTAACGCGCGGCAATGGTTGTCCGATAAGCATTGCAACAGGAAGCTGTTATTTACGCGGCAACAGCGATTTAAAACCCGAAACCAGTATTAATAAAGAAATCGGTGTTGAATTTGTCAAAGACGGCTATTTGGCATCATTGGCGTATTTCCACAACGACTACAAAAATAAAATCGTTGCCGGTGATGAAATTGAAGGGCAAACCAGCTTAGGTAACAATATTTTGCAATGGAGCAATGCCAAAAAAGCGGTGGTATCTGGTTTTGAAGGCAACGTTACCATTCCGTTTACAGACCGAATCAAATGGGTAAACAATTTTACCTATATGATTCAATCCAAAAATAAAGATACCGGTAATCCTTTATCGGTTATTCCAAAATACACCATCAATTCCAGCTTGGCATGGCAAACCACCGATAAATTCGATACCTTGCTTACATTCACGCACTACGGCAGACAAAAACCGCGTCAATACGAAGAAAGCAGAATTGATAACGGCAGGTTGAGCAAGCAAGAATTGGGCAGCTATGGTATTTGGAGTGTATCTGCGGGTTATCGTTTTAATAAAACCATTGATGCCCGCGTTGGCGTGAATAATATTTTTGACAAACGTCTTTACCGCCAAGCGGATAATAGCAGCGCACAAACCTATAACGAAGCGGGACGTGCGATTTACGGCAATTTAAAAATATCTTTTTAATTAATTTAAAAAACGGCTGCCTGAAAAGTAAACCAAAATGTTTTTCAGGCAGCCTATAACTATTATGCGTCTATTTTTATTCAGTATTTACCTGCTGCTGGTTTCTGCCATAGCACAGCCGCAGCCCAAAATAAACCAACAAGCGGATTTCAGCATATTGAATAACCGCGAAACAGCCTATCGTTTTCAAACCCTGTATTTTGATTCGGCAGACGGCAAACGGCATTACCGCGTGTATGTCGGTATTCCGAAAACCACACCGCCGCCGAGCGGTTTCCCTGTCTTGTACGCTTTGGACGGCAATGCTGTTCTGGCTGAATTAACTACACCGCGCTTGAAGGCATTGGCAGCGGGTAAAAAACCGATACTGGTATTGATTGGCTACAACACGGAATTACGCTTGAACAGCGCAGCACGTGCTTATGATTACACACCTCCTGATGAAAACGGTATGGAATATGCCGATGCCATTCAACCCAACCGCCGAAACGGTGGTGCGGCGGCATTTTTAACTTTGCTGCGCATGCAAATTCAACCATCAGTGGTGAAGCTGGCAAATATCAATTTGCATGAACAAACTTTGTGGGGGCATTCTTATGGCGGCTTGTTTGTGCTTTACACTTTGCTAAACAAACCCATGATGTTTCAGCATTATGTTGCCGCCGATCCATCGCTGTGGGTGAGAAAGGGTTTGATGCTGAAGCAATGGCAAAACGGGCAATATCCGATATTGGCCGACCAAACCACGCTGGTTTTACTCAAAAGCGGGCGAGCAAATGCTCCTGCGGTAAACACTGCTGCCCAAGCCTTGTACCAAGCAGTTAAAGCCGTTCCTGAAAACAGCACAGAACAATTGGCAAATAAATGGGCAAATACTCCTCATTTACAAGTGCATTATCAGGTTTATCCGAACCAAAATCACGGCAGTTTGTTCGCTTACGCTTTTGAGGCCGCTTTAAACCGTTTTACGGCAAAACATTAACGAATCGGCTGCCTGAAAAGTAAAGCAATGGTTTTGTGATTATGCGGTGAGATAATTCATTTTTCAGTTTGCTATACGACTGCTTTTCGGTGAAAAGTGTATGATTTGTATCGGATAAACAATTTTCAATAGATAAAAAATGAATAATCTTCAAAATGAACGCCACCCATTGCCGCCATTTCTTCCAAACGGTGCGAAGTTATTGATGCTGGGCAGCTTTCCGCCGCCCAAAAAGCGTTGGTCAATGGAATTTTACTATCCCAACCTTAACAACGATATGTGGCGGATTATGGGTTTGATTTTTTACGGCGACAAAAATCATTTTGTTGAAACCGCTGCAAAAACCTTTCACAAAGCACAAATTGTGGATTTTTTAACGGAACGCGGTATTGCACTCTACGATACTGCTGTCGTTATCCGCCGCTTGAAAGACAACGCTGCCGACAATTTTCTCGAAGTGGTGGAGCCCGCCGATATTTGTGGATTATTGCGGCAAATACCCGATTGCCGCGCCGTTGCCGTTACGGGGCAAAAAGCAATGGACACCTTACGCGATCAATTGCCTGTTGCCGAACCGAAAGTATCCGGCAGTGCCGTATTTGTGTTTGAAAATCACCCGATGAGGCTCTATCGCATGCCGTCATCATCGCGTGCCTACCCGTTGAAATTGGAACAAAAAGCCGTTGTCTATGAAAAAATGATGAGAGAGATTGGCATTAAAGGCGTTTTAAAATAATTTTTCAGCAAACTCTGCTTTTTTTATTATACGAAAAATCATCATCGGTTTTTTTATAGAAAGGTATTTGTGTTCCGAGAACCGCTTTGCAATGACAGCAATTTTATTAACGCTGTTAGAAAAATATTCATTGTATTTAAAGCCGTTTGTTTTACTTTTCAGGCAGCCTTAAATCATTTTTCTGATGGACAGGCTGCCTGAAAGCAAAGCCTCAAGAAAAAGCAACACTATTGCATTTTTATAAATAAAACAACATAAAATCAATGATTTTTAGGAATTTTAAGAATAACTGTTTATGCGCATACCCATTCAGCTCAATATCATTAATCTGCTGTTGTTATTGTTTTTGATAACAACCAGCATTGTTGTCGGCGTGGCAGATTTTGATTGGAAAAACCTGTGGCAAAGCCCAAAATCGCTTGAACTGCTGTTTATCAGCCGATTACCGCGCACAGCAGCGGTGATACTGACCGGTGCGGCTCTTGCGGTAGCAGGCATGGTGCTGCAAATTGTGATGAAAAACCGTTTTATTGCCCCGGATATGGTGGGCGCAGGGCAGAGTGCAGCACTGGGTATTTTATTAATGAGTTTGTTTTTTCCCGCTGCCGCACCGTGGGCGAAAACCGGCGTTGCCGCGTTGGCGGCGTTGTTGGGTATGGGTTTATTTTTGCTGATGCTGCGCCGTTTACCGCTGCGCCAGCAGTTGCTGCTGCCTTTGGTGGGACTGGTTTACGGCAATATTATTGAATCAGCGGTTACTTTTATTGCCTACGAAACAGAAAGCGCACAAATGCTGGCTGTGTGGTTTGCGGGTGATTTTTCAGCGGTGCTGGCGGGGCGTTATGAATGGCTGTGGCTTACCGGTGCACTGGCTTTACTGGCATATCTGCTGGCAGACCGTTTAACCATTGCCGGTTTGGGGCGCGACATCAGTATTGGTCTGGGCGTGAATTATACGCAGATGCTGTGGTTATCACTTATGGTGGTGGCTGTGATTACATCGGTGGTGGTGGTAACGGTGGGGCAGATTCCGTTTATCGGCTTAGTGGTGCCGAATATTGTTACCCGCTTGGCGGGAGATCGATTGCGGCACAATTTACCGTCAGTAGCGTTAATGGGCGCAAATTTATTGCTGTTGTGTGATGTGCTGGGGCGCGTATTAAACGCACCTTATGAAATTCCGGTATCGGTGTTGTTTGGTGTTTTGGGAACGGGTGCATTCTTGTATTTGCTGTTCAGAAAGGATGCCGCTCATGCTGCCTGAAAAACGTTTAAGTGATGCTGCTTTTTTGGGTTTGCTCGGTGCTGCGTTGCTGATTGCCACCATTTTGTTTTTTACCATAAACACGCGCGGCAATTGGGATTTTGTGCTGCCTTTGCGCGGCAAAAAATGGCTGTTGCTGCTCACGGTGGCTTATGCGGTGGGTGTTTCCACTTTATTGTTTCAAACTTTAACCCACAATCCCATTCTCACGCCCAGTTTACTGGGATTTGACTCACTTTATGTGCTGCTGCAAACCGCGTTGGTGTTTGCATTGGGCAGTACCGGTTTTGTGATGCTGGGCGCAGTGGGACAATTTGCTTTGGCGGCACCGTTGATGATAACAGCGGCATTTGGATTATTCACCGTGCTTACACGGCAGGCACACGATGATTTGGCGCGTTTGGTATTGGTTGGCGTGATTTTTGGCGTGTTGTTTCGCAGCATAAATAGTTTATTGCAGCGATTAATTGACCCCAATCAGTTTGCCGTTGCCCAAACGGGTTATTTTGCACAATTCACCACGGTAAATACCACGCTGTTAATCATTGGTATGTTGGTAATGAGTATGAGTTTTTTCGGTATTTGGCGTTTGTGCCGCCGTTTGGATATATTGATGCTCGGGCGTGAAACGGCTATTGGTTTAGGCGTGGATTACCGCCGCGACAGCCGCATCATTTTATTGTGGGTGACGGTGTTGGTGTCAGTGGCTACGGCTTTGGTGGGGCCGGTGAGCTTTTTTGGCTTGTTGGTGTGCGCGATGGTAAACGCACTCAGCCCGCATATTCACCACCGCTTGCGTTTACCTGCCGCTGTATTAATTGCTGCCGTGATTTTGGTGCTGGGGCAAACCATTTTTGAGCAAGTGCTGGGAATGAAAGCGGTATTGGGTGTCGTGATTGAATTTTTAGGCGGCTTGGTATTTTTGTGGCTGGTGTTGCGCCGCCGCAAGATTTAATTGATTTTGATTATTTAGTAAACAAAACAACATCAAAACGCCTGCTGTTTGAGCGTTGTTGAACGCATATTCCCGCTGAATTTTCTTGCATCATCATGCTGTTATTTCATTGTTATTTGGCAGTAACAGGCTGCCTGAAAACAATTAACCGAAAAAATTGAAAAAATGATAAGTATTGAACACATAAATTATCGCATCGGTAATACGCCGATTTTAACCGACATCAATTTAACCTTAGCAGAGCGCGGCATCACTGCTTTGATTGGTGCAAACGGCGCTGGTAAATCTACTTTACTATCGCTGATTGCGCGCTTACAACCGCTGCAAAGCGGGCAAATCTGTGTCGGCGGTTTAGATGTGAACCAAACGCCATCAATACGGCTGGCACAAAAATTGGCGATCCTTACTCAAAGCAACCATATTCACAGCCGCATAACCGTTGCTGATTTACTGATGTTTGGCCGCTATCCGCACAATCACGGATTGGTTGGTGAAGAAGACCGCACCCTTGTTCAAGAAGCCCTGCATCGCTTTGATTTAACTGCATTGTCAAATCGCTATTTAAGCGAGCTTTCCGGCGGGCAACGCCAGCGCGCCTTAATCGCCATGACTTTTTGCCAACAAACCGAATATGTGCTGCTTGATGAACCTTTGAATAATTTGGATATATTCCATGCTCGGGAACTCATGCGCCTATTGCGGCATCTTACCAATGAACAAAACCTGCATACGGTAATGGTGGTGCATGACATCAATATGGCAGCCGCTTATGCAGACCATATTGTTGCCATGAAAGACGGAAAAATTGCGATGCAAGGCACACCGACAGAGATGATTACTGAAGAAAATTTGCTGACTTTGTTTGATTTAGATGCTGATGTATTAAACCACAACGGTGTGCCGCTGGTGGTGCATCATATTTAAAAATACCGTTTGCCATAACGAAGCAGGGCAAAGAGATAAATTAATTGTGCAAATTAAGGAATGGTTGCCGTTTGATTGCAAGAGTTTTGAATGACAGATGGGTCTTCATAATTTCGGGCTGTCTGAAACAAACAGCCCGAAATCACAGTAAATAAGCAAAGATGCTTGCTTTTATTCAGTACGGCTTTCTAATTTTTGCGCACCGGTTTTAATCGGGTATTTTTTTTCCTGATGGCTTAAAAAAACCGCCAGCAATTCACTGCCGATGTTGCGGCTCATCATGTTTTTGGCTTTCGCCTGCATTTCTTTATTTTCTTCAGGCAAATGCAGTGATTGGATTTCCACCAAAACAGGTACTTGCATATTGATTAACACGTAAGCAGGTTTGCCGTTTTGCGGCTTGGCTTTAAGCCAGCGAGTAAAATCTTTCTCAGGCATTATTGAGCGAGCGGTTTCAGCATTTATGCGGCTGGCTTCAGACCATGCTAATTTGGGTGTTGCCCCTTTTTCAATTTCCGCCAAGGTTTTTTGTGCCGCCGCTTCTGCCAGTTTAGCGGCTTCTTGATTGGTGTAGTCGGTTTTTACTTGCTCTTTTACCTCGGCAAAACTTGCCAAATGTTCAGCGCGAACATCAGCGGCACGAACCACCCAAACAGAACTGTTGTTCACTTCAATCGGCTCAGAATTGTATTTTTTCACCAAAACATCATCGCTGAACAAAGCAGCCAGCAAAGCGGGCGGCATACCTTGTGCAGTGGCTTCGGCACGTGTCAGCCATTGTTCATGTTTTTTTACAGACACACCGAATTTATCGGCAATGGCTTTCAAACTTTCCGGATTATTAAACGCCAAATCTGCCATTTCTTCTTTGGCTTGCTGCAAGCGTTTTTGTCCTTTTTTCTGCTGAATATCGGCAGTTAATTCGGCTTTGATTTCTTCCAAAGCAGGGCGTGGTGCAGATGCTGGGAAATTCAATTGTTGGTAGGCTTGGTTTAATTCTTCTTCGCTCACACTTTCTTTCTTGCCCAAGTCAGGTGCACCCAGCACCACAAAATCAAACTTCACCGCTTGGTCTTGCTGATACTGTGCTTGGTGTTCTTGGTAGTATTTTTCCAAAACAGCGTCATTAACCGCAATTTGATTGATAAACGAAGACGGCTCAAACGGCACTGCCCGCATTTCGCGTTCGGTTTGCGAAACGGCGATGGTAAATTTTGCCTGCGCATCACTCACCAAATTGTCTTGTGTCAGCAGCATCAGTAAATTTTGTACGGAAAATCGTTTGCTGATGTCGGCAATCAGTGCTTTTTCGGTTAAACCGGATTGCTGTAAAAAAGATTGATATTTGCTTTCGCTGAACTTACCGTTTTCCTGAAACGATTCATCTTTACTGATGATTTTTTTAATGCTTTCCAAAGGAACAACAAACCCCAAATCCACCGCACCTTGCTGTAGATAGGCTTCTTGCAACAGGCTTTGATAAACCTCGTTTTTATCCAACCGTTCACCGGCTGCCTGAAAATTACGCAAAGCATCATTGACATTGCTTTCGCTTATTTTAATATTGCCCACTTTGGCAATGTAGTCATGGCCGCTGGGTGCCAAAGCCGTTGCACCAAAGCCGACAAAGGTTAAAGCGATTAAGCCCAACAAAATTTGTGCCGGTAATTTATATTTTTCAATAGCATGAAACATGGTTGAATCTTCCCTAAAACGGCAACTGAAAACATGAAATAGGGCATTGTAGCGGTTTTCTGTTTGTACTGCTATTCTTCAGTTACCGGCAGCGATTTTATTGTGCGGCGGCGAAATTGATCAGGCACAGATTTGGTGTTGCCAAACCTCTTCTCCTCAGGCAAGACGAAGATGGATTGCCTGAAAACGCATTTGCATGCCATTTTTGGTATTTTTAAAACAGATAAACAAGAATTTAATACAATTTCCTTTTTATTTTTAATAACATAATTGAGCATTGTTGTTTCTCATTAAAATTTTCTTGCATCAAATGCGGTTTCACAGTTTAATTAGACGATTGATTGGCTTGTGTGAAATTTTGTTTGCTGACCAGTCATTTTTTGAGCCGGCGGTTAAATACCGTTGCTTTGTCCTAGAGCTGCTTTGTCCTTATAAAGGAAAAATACATGAAAAAAACACTGTTGTTTTCAGCATTAACTGCCTTATTTTTAAGTGCTTGCGGCGGAAACACCACCACGCCTGCTCAAAAAAACGATGCCGCAACGGCTTCCGCCGAAACACTTGCTTCTGCACCTGCGGTTACCGGTGAATTAAATATCTACAACTGGTCGGACTATGTGGATCCGGAAACCGTCAGCGCGTTTGAAAAAGAAAACAATGTTAAAGTACGTTATGATTATTATGACAGTAATGAAACATTGGAAGCCAAGGTTTTAACGGGTAAATCCGGTTATGATTTGGTTGCGCCGTCCATTTCCAATGTTGGCCGTCAAATTCAGGCAGGTGCTTACCAGCCCATTGATAAAAGCCAAATTTCGTTCTACAGCAATATTGACCCCGAATTACTGAAGCTCATGGACAAAGTTGATCCGGGCAATCAATATGCCGTGCCTTATTTCTGGGGAATCAATACCATCGGCATCAATGCAGAGGCAGTAACAAAAGCCTTGGGTAACCTGCCAATGCCGGAAAATCAATGGGATTTGGTGTTGAATCCGAAATACACCCAAAAATTAAAATCCTGCGGCATTTCTGTGTTCGACAGCCCATCGGAACTCTTCCCCATCGTGCTTCACTACATGGGTAAAGATGCCAACAGCAGCAATCCTGACGACATTAAAGCTGCCGCTGATTTGCTGAAAACCGTGCGCGGCGACATTAAACGTTTCAGTTCATCAGGTTATATTGATGACATGGCACGCGGTGATTTATGCGTTGCGGTTGGTTATGGCGGGGACTTGAATATTGCCAAAAACCGCGCTAAAGAAGCAGGTGATAAAGTTAAGTTGGAAGTGTTGGTGCCGAAAGAAGGCGTGGGTGTGTGGGTTGATTCATTTGTGATTCCGAAAGACGCGCAAAATGTTGCCAATGCACACAAATACATTAACAACACCCTAGATCCGAAAGTGGCAGCTAAAAATGGGGACTTCGTTACTTATGCACCCGCCAGCCAACCCGCACGCGCTTTAATGGATAAAACCTACTCCGAAGACCCGTCCATTTTCCCGCCGCAAGAAGTATTGGCAAAAAGTTTCGTGATTTTGCCGCAAGGACCTGATGCCGTGAAATTGTCGGTTCGCTTATTCCAGCAATTAAAAGCTGGTCAGTAAAAATTTCTTAAATAAAGAAATACCCTGTTAGCCGAAGTTTGTTGATACAGACTTCGGCTATTTTTATTTATTGGGTTTTAAGTATTGATGCGCGGGTTGGCGCAGCAATAATGAATTCAAGTATAATTAAAAATTACCTGCGTTTAAATTACTTGCGTTGATGTTTATCTCAACAAACCAAAGCTGCATCAATAAAAAACAGAGAAATAGTTATGTTTGCTGAAAAAGAAAACAAAGCAATAGATGAAATTGTGATTCAGGGCTTAACCGGCAATGGCAAGACATTTCGCCCCAGTGATTGGTCTGAGCGTTTATGCGGCATTTTATCTTCATTCAATCAAGGGCATCGTCTGTCTTATCATCAATGGGTACACCCAAAATTGGTGGACGGTATCCGCTGTGTGGTGATTGACCGCAAACTGGAAAAAATCAATGAATCCATGTTTCGCTTTCTCATGGATTTCGCACATGACAATGATTTACGTGTTTTAGACGGCTTAACTGAGAAACATAACAGCGGCGAACCTGCCGAAGCCGCAGCAATAATCGCAAGCGAAACCAATCAGACAATAAGCAAAGCCGCTGACAGTGAAAGTGAAACCGTTCAGGCAGCCGAAACACCGGAAGAAATTGTCAGTATTCGTGAAATCATGCCTGAAAACAACGCACAGGCTTTTGCCGCACTGCAAAGCCTGCGCCCGCAAATCAGAGATTTGAATTTGTTTCAAGAATTGGTTACGGTGCAGCGTCAAGAAGGTTATCGCCTAATCGGTGTTTTTGCGGCAGGCAAACAAAACGCCGTGGCAGTGTGCGGTTTTCGCATCAACACCAAATTTGCATCAGGAAAATTTTTGCACATCAATGATTTGATTACCACAGGTGAAGCCACACGCAGGGGTTATGCGGATACCTTGCTGGAATACGTTAAAACCATCGCCAAGGCCGAATCCTGCAAAAGTATTCACGCAGATTCTTTCGTTGAAGCAGACCGCTGCGGTGCACACAGCTTGTATTTCCGCCACGGTTTCAGAATCAGTGCACATCATTTTTCATTTTCGCTGTGAGTAAAAAACGGCAGATTAAATAATAAAGATTCCCGCCGATCAGTCATCAAGCGGGAACTTTTATATTGTATGGACGGTTTACTTGAAAACCGCCGATTCAGCGCAATATGGCAATATTATATTTTCACATCTACTGAGGCTTGCATGACTCAATCTGTTTACGAAAAACACCCCAACGCATTGCCGGTATTGCCTCTGCGCGATGTGGTGGTATTTCCCAACATGGTGTTGCCCTTATTTGTCGGGCGAAAGCAATCCATTGCAGCGCTTAACGGCGCTATGGAACACGAGCAGCCGGTATTCTTAATGGCACAAACCGACAGCACCACGGAAGACCCGAAATCATTCGATGATTTATATCCAATCGGCACCATTGCCAAAGTATTGCAGGTATTGGAATTGCCTGACGGCACAGTAAAAGTATTGGTGGAAGGAAAAAAACGAGCCGTTGTCAGACGCCTGAATACCGGTAATGAATACATGGTGGCTTACGTTAAAGTTTTAGAAGATGAAATCAGCAATCCGGATGATCATGAAGCCTTGCGCCGAACCCTGCTGGGGCAATTTGACCAACTGGTAAAAATAACCAAAAAAATTCCGCCGGAAGTTATGACAAGTATCCATGCCATTGATGATAATGGCCGCTTGGTGGATACCGTGGCGGCACATTTGCAATTGAAGCTGGAGCAACGCCAGGAAATTTTGGAATTGGCAGACGTTACCCGCCGCATGGAACACCTGTTACAGCTCTTGGAAAATGAGCTGGATATTTTACAGGTTGAAAAACGCATTCGCGGACGCGTGAAGCGGCAAATGGAAAAAACACAGCGTGAATATTATTTGAACGAACAAGTCAAAGCCATTCAAAAAGAATTGGGCGAAGACGATGATGAAATTGAGGCACTGGAAAAGCAAATCAATACCGTTGGCATGAGTCAAGAAGCAAAAGACAAGGCTTTGTCTGAATTAAGAAAACTGCGGATGATGCCGCCGATGTCATCAGAATCCACTGTTGTGCGCAACTACATTGAAACACTGGTGGAATTGCCGTGGAAAAAGAAAACCAAAGTCAATAAAGACATTGTGAAAGCCGATTTGGTATTGAATGCCGATCATTATGGCTTAGAAAAAGTAAAAGAACGTATTTTGGAATATTTAGCCGTACAAAAACGCATGAATAAACTCAAAGGACCCATTCTATGCTTGGTTGGTCCTCCGGGTGTCGGTAAAACCTCTTTAGGTGAATCCATTGCCAAAGCCACCGGGCGTAAATATGTGCGTATGGCATTGGGCGGCGTGCATGATGAAAGCGAAATTCGCGGACATCGGCGTACTTATATCGGTTCAATGCCGGGTAAAATTTTACAGAATATGGCAAAAATCGGCGTTAAAAATCCGCTGTTTTTACTCGATGAAATTGATAAACTCGGCAGCGATTTCCGCGGTGATCCCGCCAGTGCCTTATTGGAAGTTTTGGATCCTGAGCAAAATCATTCTTTCAGCGACCATTACGCTGAAGTGGAATTTGATTTATCCGACGTGATGTTTATTGCAACTTCCAATAGTTTCAATATTCCGCCTGCATTGATGGATCGCATGGAAATCATTCGTCTGTCAGGCTACACAGAAGACGAAAAAGTCAGTATCGCCATACAGTATTTGATTCCCAAGCAAATCAAACAAAATGGCGTATTGGCAGGTGAAATTGACATCGAAGAAAGTGCTGTGCGCGGCATTATTCGTTACTACACCCGTGAAGCCGGCGTGCGCTCCCTTGATCGTGAAATTGCCAAAATTTGCCGAAAAGTGGTGATGGCGCAAGCGGTTAAAGACGAAAAAAATGCCAAAAAATCAGGCAGCCGCAAAAAAGATACTATGGTAGTAAACATAGACAATCTCCATGACTTTTTGGGCGTGCGCCGTTTCGACTACGGTGTGGCAGAAAGCGAAAACCGCATCGGACAAGTAACCGGCTTGGCATGGACAGAAGTGGGCGGCGAATTGCTCACCATTGAAGCCAGCCGATTCCGCGGTAAAGGCAACATTATTCGCACAGGCAAGCTGGGTGATGTTATGCAAGAATCCATGTCTGCCGCGTGGAGTGTGGTGCGTACGCGTGCTGAAAGTTTGGGCATTGAACCGGATTTTTACGAAAAAAACGATATTCACGTGCACGTCCCTGAAGGGGCAACACCAAAAGACGGCCCTAGCGCGGGCATTGCCATCACTTTGGCATTGGTTTCTGCTTTTACTCAAATACCGGTTCGCGCCGATGTGGCGATGACAGGAGAGATTACCCTGCGTGGTGAAGTGCTGGCGATTGGCGGCTTAAAAGAAAAGCTGCTGGCAGCTTTGCGCGGAGGCATCAAACATGTGCTGATTCCAAAAAATAATGTTAAAGATTTGGAAGAAATTCCGGATAATGTCAAACAAGCATTAACCATTCATCCGGTGCAATGGATAGATGAAGTGTTGCAGTTTGGTTTAGAATATCAGCCCACACCTTGGCAAAACAGCGAACCTGATGCGCCGGTAAAGGAAACAGGCGCAAAGTCAAGCAAAAAGACAATCAAGCACTGAATGATGTTGTGTATTGGCAGAAAAGTTTGACCAATATCGTCATATTGTCTGAAGCCGCCATTCTTTGCTTGACACCGAGGATTGTTGCTTGTTATAAAGCCAAGCATTATTTTTCAAAAAAATATTGTTTTAAAAAGTTGGTATGCGGTCTGATTCCATGGTGGAACAGGCGGGGGTTAAACATTAAACAAAGGAGACTTCTCCGTGAACAAATCTGAATTGATTGAAGCAATTGCCCAAGAAGCTGAATTATCTAAAGCAGCGGCAGGCAAAGCACTGGACGGCATGATTAGTGCGGTCGGCAACGCTTTAAAAAAAGGTGATACCGTCACTTTGATTGGTTTTGGTACTTTCTACGTGGGCGAACGCGCTGCACGTGATGGCCGCAACCCGAAAACAGGTGAGTCTCTGAAAATCAAAGCCTCAAAAAGCCCGAAATTTCGTGCCGGTAAAGTATTGAAAGATGCGGTTGCCGCACCACCGGTTAAAGGCAAAAAATAAGCTGTCACAGCCTTGAGCTGTTACTGCCTTGACTTTAAGCGAAATAAAAAGGTGAGCTCTGCTCGCCTTTTTGTGCTTCCGTTTCCGTAAATCCTTACCGATGCGTGCGATCATAGAAAATCGACTTATTCAAAGCGAATAAAAAACCAATTTTACATTCTTCCTTATCGGTCTTAAATTTCTGTCTTTCAGGGCGGAAACACGTCAGCCTAAAGGCTGGAGACTGTATTTCTGATAAAAAATGATGTGAAATGCGTACTCTTATTCCCAAATTCGGCTCTTATATCGCTTGAAAAACCGATATTGATTAAAGTATTCATTTTACTGGAGGAGAAAATATGAATTTCACTGATTACCGCCGCTTGTCGGTATTTATCACTGCCTGTTTTGCTTGTGCGGCGGCGCAAGCCGATGTTTATGAATGCAAAGAGGCTTCGGGCAGAGTATTTTATACCGAGCAAGGCGGCAAAAATTGCAAGATTAGCCGATTAGGCAGCGGATTTTCCACCATTGCCCCCGTTGTTGATACAGAAAATATCAGCAACAGTGCAGAAGCGGAGCAAGCAGAAGCATATACAGCAAACTCAAGAAAAGCAGCGGGTTATGCAAACGACATCGAAAACGCCCGCAGCCAACTAAACGCAGCACGTCAAGCCTTAGAAGCGGGCAAGCAAGTGCGCTACGGCAATGAGCGCAACTACAGTAAATATCTGGAACGCATTCAAGGTTTAGAAAATGCAGTAACACAAAGTGAACAGCGTTTACGGGAATTGGAACAGAGATATTGAGTAAGTGTCTTGGCTGCCTGAAAACATTGCACAAACAACCGCCAAAAGTAAACAGCAATATACTTTTGGCGGTTGTTTGTTTTTTTCACCGCGTAGCTTGCCTGAATTTGCAGTCAAGTAATTTTATTTATAATTTCTTTCATAATTTATAATATCGAAATATAATATAACAACTTAAAACAATCAGACGCTGTACGGTAGAAATCGGATTTGGAAGGAAAAACCATGGCTCTTTTATCAAAAAAACTCAATCCGCTGGCATTGGCATTGCTAACCGCGTTTACGCCTTACTCACTGGCGGCGAATGTAGAATGCTCTGCACCAACGGGGTGTACTGCTTTGAGCGGCGACAATATGCTTGTCAAAGCAGGTGATTATCAAAACAAAAAACTAAGCCCAACTGAGCTGGCTGATGAATTTGCTTCTTCAGGAGGAAGCGGAGGCATACAATCACGGGGTGTAATGGTTGTACGCGGCAGTCCCAACGGGACACAACCGGCAGAAATGACCATTAAAAGCGGAGCAAATATTGTTGTTGATACCACTTATTTGGCCGATGATTCGTATGCGCCGTACAACGAATATTATGAAATCAATGCTGTTCAAGCACTTTTCGGCAATGTTGTATTGGAAAAAGGTGCAAAAATCACGATGACAGGGCAAGCTGCCAATATTGAGGGCGGTTCTGCTGTTGACATAACTCAAGGAGAAGTGAATAACCAAGCCGATATTTATCTTGATGCGCCTGGTGTTAAAGCATTTAATGTACAGCCCGGCGTTTTAACTGCTAAAAATCATAAAATTACCTTAACTGAAAATACAGAACAAGCAATAGTTGCGCTTGTGGGTGATTCCAGTGGCAGAGGCTTAACCGCACGAGCTTCCTTTGATAATGTCGAAATTATCGGCAAAGGAAAAACGCTCATTGGTTTTAATGTATTTGAAGGAGGGAAAATTGATTTTAATAAAAGCAGTTTGAATTTTACTGACAGCTCTTCTTACGCCATGCTTATGGAAGACGGCACAGTCAATATTACCGACTCCACGATTAAATCAGGAGAAGGTATTTATTTACGAAGCGACCCTTATTCCAGAGGGGCAAATACCGTTAATCTCAAAAACAGCAATCTGATTATCGCCAACAATTTGGTTATTGTTAATGATAAACGGTTTACTGATGCAGGTGATTTATTACCCGCCCAAGATGCAAAATCCCAATTTTTAAACCTAAACGCCGATAACTCACGTTTAGAAGGCAATATTACCTTTGATTTAACACCCGCACCGCAAGTTAATTTAACTTTATCGAATAACAGTTTATGGAAATTTAACGCCAACAGCGAGCTGGATAGCTTAAGCCTCAACACAGCCACGGTGGAATTCGATAAAGCCGGCGGTTTTCACACCCTCACCATTAACGGCAATTTAAGCGGCAGCAACGGCTTATTTAAAATGAACACCGATATTGCCAACCTCAAAGGCGATAAACTGGTGGTAAACGGTGTTGTGGGCGGAGCGCACCAAATTCAGGTAGCCGACAGTAAAAATACGCCAACCGATGCCAACGGCAAATTAATCTTGGTAGCCAGCCAAGGCGGTGACGGCAGTTTTCAACTCCTCGATAAATACGTGGACTTGGGTAAATACCATTATTATCTAAACCAAGAGGGCAATGATTGGATATTGAGCGCAACCGCCGCGCCTGATAAACCTGAGCCGCCGGTGCCGCCGGTAACACCGGGCAAACCCGATACCCCTGAACCGCCCTCAGGTCCCACCCCACCTACTGCACCCGAAATCAGCACCCGCGCTAATTCCCTAATCGGTATTCGCCAAGCCGCATTTCAGCAGTTATACCAAACACAGCAACCCACGCAAGCGCGTTTGCAAAGTTTGCGCCAGCAACAGCGCGACCATGGCTTGTGGTTGAACAGCGATTACGGCAAATGGCAGCAGCGCAACGGCTACGCCGAAGCGGGTTTGCCTGCCAGCGGCTTTAAACAACACGGCAACAGCCAGCAACTGGGCTATGACCGAGTTTTCCACAACAACGCACAAACAAGCTATTTGGGTGCGTTTATCGGTAGAAGCCAAAGCAGCGTTGAATTCGGCGGCGACTACGGCAATGGCAGTGTCAAAGCCGTTACTGCCGGTATTTACGGCGGCTGGCAACACGACAATGGTTGGTTTGCCGATGCCACTTATCGCTACAGCCGTTTAACCGCTGCCGCGCCTAAAATTGCCGAATCACGCTGGCATGCCCACAGCGTGGCATTGAACGGCGGCAAAACCTTGCCCGTTTCAACCCATTGGTCACTCACCCCGCAGGCAGGCGTGCTGGCAGGGCGTTTATCAGGCAACGCTGAAACACCTGCCCACAATTTCATGCAGACCCAAATCGGCATACAAGCACAAGGTAGCTATAATGTAGGCGGTATTGGCATCAGCCCTTTTATCGGCGCGTACTGGCGGTTGAATAGAAGCAACTGGGGCGATGTTGTATTAAACAACAACAATGAGCGGTTGCGCATCAGCGGCACAGGCAGCAGCGGCTTATACGAAGCAGGTATCAGCACCGATATTGGCAAACAGCACAATTTAACCCTGAAAACAACTTATGGTAAAGGGCATTATCTGAAACAAGACGTGGGCATAAACGTGAATTATCGCTATGCGTGGTAAAAGATAAAGTTTACAGCTGTAAAACAGGCTGCCTGAAACCACTCAGGCAGCCTGTTTGTTTATACAGCCAAGCTACTTTTTAACATTGCAACAAAGATTACGGGCTGTTGCCGTTTATTTTGCTGCCGATACACAGTGCTTTATTCCGCAGACAATGTGGCTTCGGTTGTCTCGCTTTCCAAATCATCTTGGGTTTCACCGTAAACTTCAACTTCCACTCGGCGGTTCGGGGCTAAGCATTCGCGCAGGGCTTCGCCGTATAGGCTCGGCGGGCATAATTTCACCGGATTGTCTTCACCGCGTCCTTGTGTTTTGATCAGGGACGCTTCAATGCCGTTTGCCACCAGCAGCCGTTTCACCGTTTCTGCTCGTGCCTGAGATAAGCTCTGGTTGTAGCTGCGGCTGCCGATGTAATCGGCATAGCCGGTTACCAATACGCCGTTGATGCGCTCGTATTCTTGCCGTACCGATTGTGCTAACCACGCTATTTCCTGTACGCCGTTGCGGTACATTTGGTGGCTTTGGCTGCCGTTAAATCGGAATAAGGTGCCGCCCATGAGTATGTGGATATGCCGATGTCCTTTAAATTGCGATACGGCTTCGGCGGCGGTTAAGGTTCGCGTGGGGGCGGTTGTTATGGCTGCAACAGGAACGGGTGCAACAACAGGAACAGCGGCAATGGGCGCGGGTGCAACAATTTGCGTTGCGGGTGCTGCTGCGGGTGCGGGTTCAGCTGCGGCGGGTTCTGCGCGGGTGCATTCAACCGTTTTTCTGTTTTGATTGCGCACGTTATAGCTGCCTTCCCCGACTTTTTCACCGTCGGCAAAGATTTCTACTTGTCCGCTGCCCGCCAGCCGGGCCGCCGCGCCGATCCAAAACCAGGCGTGGTGGCTGCGTTGCCAAACGTGGGTGTCTATATTTTCCAGATCCTTGGTTTGGCTGTGTATCAGTCTGCCGCAGCGATACCATTTCGCTTCCAGACGGTGCGGGAAGTCGTCTTCATCAAAATGGCTTATGGTAACGAATGCGCTGATTTCGTCTCCGGGAACAAAATCATGCTTCTCGGCTTTGATGCTGCTGTTCTCTCCCTGACGCACAAAATCATTGTCGGTTATCTGCACGCGGTAGTCTGCGGCATAAACCCACATCGGCAATGCTGCCAACAGTACGGCGGCTAAGTGTGCTTTCGCTTTCATGATGCACATCTCCCTTTTGAGGTTTTGTTTCGGTTGTTAAACAATCTTTGCTGTCTTTATTTTATTTTGTTTCAACATTTTATTCCGTTTCGGCGGTGATTTCCACGCGCCGGTTCGGGGCTAAGCATTCTTTCAATTCCGGACGCGGCAAGGCGGCGGAACATTGTTTAACGGGTTTGCTTTCACCGCCGCCTGCGGTGTTGATTAAATAGGCGGGTATGCCGTTTTCTGCCATGATTTGTTT
>NZ_JQKE01000016.1 GCF_000745895.1 Stenoxybacter acetivorans DSM 19021
CTAAGATGCGGGTGGTGGTGTAGCCCGCACCAATCACTGCGTTTTGTGCCGCACTCATGATTTGATTGATTCCCGTTCTGCCCAAACAGCTGCCGGGGCTAAATTGCAGCTGCCTCAATGCGCGGTGCGTGCAAAACGGAAACGCGCGGCATCTTCGCCGTCTAAATCCACTTCGTGTACGGGAAAGCACGGCTGCTCGCCGGTAATCAGTAAAACAGGTTCCACCGGCTGATCGCTTGTTTCCTCTGAACGTACATCTGTTTGCGGCTGTAATTGCTTATGAAGCTGCTCTTGTCTTTGCTGCTGCCTTATAAATTCTTCATCACCCACATCCGCAAATGCAAATGCGGCTACACAGAAAATCGGCAATAAGCAAAAACGTTGCATGTCTTTTTCTTTCATATGCAGGTGCGATTTTACACCTGCCGGCAATTTTAATCAGGTGTTGCCTAATAGTAAAGATTCTATTCGGCTATGTAAAAAAATCGGCTCTAAAGTGTTGTGATTTGATGCCAACAAAAACTTGAACAGTTTAATGCCGTTCAGGTTTCTTATAGCGATGTCTGTATTTTAATCCGCATACGGATGTTGCAGCACTATTGTTTCTTCACGGTCAGGTCCGGTTGAAATCATGGCAACGGGTGCGCCGCACAAAGTTTCAATACGCCGCAAATAGGCTTGGGCATTTTCAGGCAGCCCATCGTAGGATTGAATGCCGAAAGTGCTTTCCTGCCAACCCGGCAAGGTTTCATAAATCGGGGTACAGGCGGCAACCGCATCTGCGCCAAAGGGCAATATATCTATTTTTTCGCCGTTTAATTCGTAGCCCACGCAGATATTGATGTATTCCAAACCGTCCATCACGTCTAATTTGGTGATGCACATGCCGGATACGCCGTTAATTTGAATGGCGCGTTTCAGTGCGGCGGCGTCAAACCAGCCGCAGCGGCGGGCGCGTCCGGTTGTTGCACCGAATTCTTGCCCGCGTTCACCCAAACCTTGCCCCACTTCGTCGAACAATTCGGTGGGGAACGGTCCTGAGCCAACGCGGGTGGTGTACGCCTTAACAATGCCCAATACATAATTCAGCATTTGCGGTGCCACGCCCGCACCGGGTGCTGCCGCACCGGCAACGCAGTTAGATGAGGTAACAAATGGATACGTGCCGTGGTCGATGTCCAGCAAAGTGCCTTGTGCGCCCTCAAACAATAATTTTTCACCGCGCTGGTTCATGTCATACAAAGTGCGCGATACATCAGATACCATCGGGCAAATGCGTTCTCGGAATATTTGCAGTTGTTGGAAAATTTCATCGGCATTTAATGGTGCGGCTTGATAGATATACTGCAGCTGCACATTGTATAAAGCCACGTTTTCCTGCAATTTTTGCTGCAATTTTTCTTCATCGAATAAATCAATCACGCGTATGGCACGGCGCGCCACTTTGTCCTCATAAGCGGGGCCGATGCCGCGTCCGGTTGTGCCGATTTTACTGCTGCCGCGAGCCAGTTCTCGGGCTTGGTCTAAAGCGGCGTGATAAGGCAAAATCAGCGGACAAGTGGGGGCAATGTGCAGGCGTTTGGCTACCTGAATACCCGCCGCTTCCAATTCATCAATTTCTTTAAGCAGGGCTTCGGGGCTGAGCACCACGCCTGAACCAATAAAACAATGCACACTTTCACGCAAAATACCCGACGGTATCAGGTGCAAAACGGTTTTTTTACCGCCGACAACCAGTGTGTGTCCCGCATTGTGCCCGCCTTGAAAACGCACCACACCCGCCGCTTGGTCGGTGAGCCAGTCCACTATTTTGCCTTTGCCTTCATCGCCCCATTGGGTGCCGATAACCACTACGTTTTTTGCCATGATAATAACCTGCTGTGATTAAAAATAAATATTTGAAGTTGAATTGTGTCGGTGTACTGTTTTACAGCATCGTTTACAGCGACACCACTTGCCATTGTGCATGCTGCCAAACCAGTTGGCGGTCGCAGTGATTTAACAGCGGTGCATTGGCTTGCGCGTTGGCATAATCAATGACCA
Source organism: Stenoxybacter acetivorans DSM 19021 (assembly GCF_000745895.1). GTDB lineage: Bacteria > Pseudomonadota > Gammaproteobacteria > Burkholderiales > Neisseriaceae > Stenoxybacter > Stenoxybacter acetivorans. Next base: position 2,044 of record NZ_JQKE01000016.1, read on the forward strand.
CACATTCCCCGCTACCGCGCAGACGTTCGATTTCGTGCTTGGCAGACGCGGCATCAGTGGCATTAACTTTAATTGCCCGCAAACCGTCGGCTTGCGGCAAATGATCGATTAAATCACGCAAATCAAAACTAAAGCCGGTAGCTGGGCGGGCGCGTCCAAAATACGCACCCAAGCCGTCATAACGTCCGCCGCGCACCAGCACGTCAGGCCAATCGCTGCCATAGACGGCAAATAATAAGCCGCTGTGATACGAATCCACCCGCAATTCGGATAAATCAATAAACGGGTTTTGTTCAGGTAAGGCGGCACATACGGTTTGTAAATCATTTAAGGCTGCCTGAACAGCAGGCAGTTCGGGTAAATCGGCTTGCGCTTTGGCAAGCGTTTCTTTATATCCGTAAAGCGACGGCAATAAGGCAAACGCATTTGCCCATTGTGTATCCAGCTGCCACGGACGCAAACATTCGCGTGTGGCGGCAACGTCTTTGGTTTGCATCACGCCCAATAATTCTTTGGCTTGCGTTTGACTCAATTGAGCCGCTTGTGAGAGGGCATGAAAAATGCCGATGTGTCCCAGTGACAGCTGAATTTGAGTAACATTGAGCGCAGACAGACTTTTGAGCATTAACTCAATCAATTCAATATCCGCATCAATGCCGCTGTAGCCATACAGTTCCGCACCGATTTGCAAGGGTTCACGTGTGCTTAAAAAACCGTCGGGACGGGCATGCAAAATAGTGCCGGCATAACACAGACGGTTGATGCCGTTGTTGCCGGATAACAAATGTGCATCAATCCGCGCCACTTGCGGCGTAATGTCAGCACGTAAGCCCAATTGGTGTCCGCTGAGCTGATCAACCACACGTATGGTTTTCAGCGATAAGCCGTCGTCAATACGTGTTAATAAGGAATCGCTGTATTCCAATAAGGGCGGGCTGACCAATTCATAGCCGTGAACACGAAAAATCGCCAACAGCCGCTCTTTCGCGCTTTCCAATCGGCGGGCGGCAGAGGGCAAAATATCGGCAATGTGTTCGGGCAGTTGCCAAGACTGCATGGGATTTCCTTATCAAATGAAGCACATGAACGCATGTTTCGTGCGGGCATGAAGAAAGACGGGTTTCATGCCCGCCTTGTTATTTCAGGTGATACTTTAGCACAAAATCAGCTGTGCATTCCAGCAAGACAATGATTTATCGGTATTGTCAGCCAAAGAATTATTTATGCAGATGCCCGAAACAAAAACAGGCTGCCTGAAAACATTTTCAGGCAGCCTGTTAAGATTATCCCATGCAAATAAATTGTTTACATGCGTTCAATCATGGCTTTGCCGAATGCAGAACAAGACACTTCATTTGCGCCGTCCATTAAGCGGGCAAAGTCATAAGTAACTTGTTTATCGCCAATGGCTTTTTCCATAGAGGCAATCACCAAATCCGCCGCTTCTTTCCAGCCCAAATGACGCAGCATCATTTCGGCAGACAAAATCAGCGAACCGGGATTGACTTTGTCTTGACCCGCGTATTTGGGGGCTGTGCCGTGAGTGGCTTCAAAAATGGCGTATTGGTCGGAAATATTTGCGCCCGGGGCAATGCCGATACCGCCCACTTGCGCTGCCAATGCGTCGGAAATGTAATCGCCGTTGAGGTTACAGCAGGCAATCACATCGTATTCTGCGGGGCGCAGTAAAATTTGCTGTAAAAACGCATCGGCAATGGCATCTTTTACGGTAATGGTTTTACCGGTTTTCGGGTTTTTGAATTCGCACCACGGACCGCCGCCGATTTCAGCCGCGCCGAATTCATTTTTCGCCAAAGCGTAGCCCCAATCACGGAATCCGCCTTCGGTGAATTTCATGATGTTGCCTTTGTGAACCAAGGTAACGCTGTCGCGATCATTGTCAATGGCGTAGCGAATGGCGGCACGCACCAAGCGTTCCGTGCCTTCTTTGGACACGGGTTTAATGCCGATACCCGACGTATTGGGAAAACGGATTTTTTTTACGCCCATTTCATTTTGCAAAAAGGCGATGACTTTTTTGGCATCGGCACTTTCGGCTTCCCATTCAATGCCCGCGTAAATGTCTTCGGTGTTTTCGCGGTAAATCACCATGTCGGTTTTGGTGGGGTCTTTTAAGGGTGAAGGCACACCGCTAAAATAACGCACCGGACGCACACATTGATACAAATCCAATTCTTGACGCAAGGCAACATTTAACGAGCGAATGCCGCCGCCCACGGGCGTGGTCATCGGTCCTTTAATCGAAACGCTGTATTCTTTTAAGGTTGCCAGAGTCTCTTCAGGCAGCCATACATTATCACCATAAACACGCGTGGCTTTTTCGCCGGCGTACACTTCCAGCCAATGAATTTTTTTTGCACCGCCGTATGCTTTGGCAACAGCGGCATTAATCACGTCAATCATCACCGGTGTGATGTCCACACCAATGCCGTCGCCTTCAATAAACGGAATAATCGGGTCGTTGGGAATCGGTTTGCCCGGAATAATTTTGCTGCCTTCGGCAGGCACCTTGATATGGCTCATTAAATAATCTCCTGAACGGTTTTTCTGATTGGCGCAAAACACGCATAAGGGGCAGATTATGCTTGATTTTGCGGTTTCACGCCAGTGCCGACCTGTATAGGTATGTGTTTAAACGGCTTTTTTGCGGTATTGCTTTCTGATGTATCGCCAAACAAACAGGACATAACCGGACAAGCTGTACACCAAAAAAAAGCCAAATAAAACCAATGCCGGCTGCCACGTAATCATCAGCAAAAACATTGCCGCCAGCAGCATGCGCACAAACGATACTTTGCGGCGAGCATTTATTTCTTTAAATGACCAAAACGGAATTTGCACCACCATAGACAAACCGGCAAACAAGACAATGATCAAACACAAAACATTCACATGCGGCAAAGTTTCCACGCTGTGATTTACCCAAATCAAGCCGATAACCAATGCGGCGGCGGCGGGGCTGGGAATGCCGATAAACCATTTTTTATCAATTTTGCCGATTAGGGTATTAAACAGAGCCAAACGAAGCGCGGCGCAGGCACAGTAAATAAAGGCAACCGTGTAACCGATTTTACCGAAATGGTATAACTGCCATTCATAGGCAATCAGCGCGGGGGCAACGCCGAAACTAACCATATCAGCCAAGCTGTCAAGCTGTTCGCCGAACGCACTTTGGGTATTGGTCAGCCGCGCTACCCTACCGTCCATGCCGTCAAACAGCATGGAAATAAACACCGAAATTGCCGCTGTCTCAAAACGCCCGTGCATGGCTTGAGTAATGGCGAAAAAAGCGGCAAACAAGGCGGCAAGGGTAAACGCATTGGGCAGAAGATAAATACTGTTATCACGCAGACGGCGGGGGGGGGATACAGGCACATCACCGGGCGGTGTTTCGGGCAGCGGTGTTTGGGTCATCGGAATTCCTTGCATCTTCAACGGCAAAATAATTTTACTATTCTAAAACAAGTTTCCACGCACACCAAATGCAATCATTCGGCGCATGTGATACGATAAATTCCGTTATCTGCACAGACGCAGCTATTTCAAGCTATCCCAAACTATTTCAGGCTACCTGAAACAGATTGTCTTTAATACAGCCCAACACAATGGACTGCAAAAAACCATACGGAGGCATCAAATGACTGAATTAAACGACACACCGCATTGGCTGGAAAAACTTCTGTTATCCAATGGCATGTGGCTGTTTGCCAGAATTGTGATTACCTTTTTGTTTTGGATTACCGCAGTCAATTGGATTCTGGATTTTAACGAGGCACGCTCCGCCGCCGCATCGGTGCATCTTTTCCCGCCGGCATTTTGGGGCTGGTTTTTGATTGCGTTTTACATTGCAGGCAGCCTGCTGATTATTGCCGACAGAATGATGTGGCTGGGTGCGGGCGCGTTTTTGGTATTCGTATTTTTAACCATTGTTTGCGTTCACCATTGGTGGAGCATGAGCGGTGCGCAAGAAGCCTCGGCATGGAATGAAGTGAAAGAACACATCACGGTGATGGGCAGCATGATTGTGGTTTGCATTGCTTCACTTTTGCGCACCCGTTTGCGCAAACACCATTTATTGGATTGAATTTTTCGGTATTTAATTTGTTAAACAAAAAAACAGTACTTTCCCCATGCAGCATGTTTTCACACCCGACCATATTCAATAAATAATGCAAAAACCATGACATCTGATCAAATCCGGCAAACGCCCATTTGGCAATGTGGCCGCTTCCGCATTGCATTAAACCGCCCGCAAATCATGGGCATCATCAACATCACACCCGATTCATTTTCCGACGGCGGGCAATACAGCGGTTCGATTTCGGCTGCATTGGCTCACGCGGCGCAATTGTTAAAAGACGGTGCGGATATTCTGGACATCGGCGGTGAATCATCGCGCCCGGGTGCGCCGTATGTCTCACCAGAAGAAGAATGGGCAAGGGTGTCGCCGATATTGAAAGAATTGACCGGCTGGCAAGTGCCGATTACGCTGGATACCCGCCGCACGTGGGTGATGCGGCAAGCACTGGAACAGGGCGGTACAGACGGCATCAATGATATTGCCGCATTGAGCGACGAAGGCGCAGTGTCATTATTGACTCAGGACAAAACCACGGGTGTTTGCCTGATGCACATGCAAGGGCTGCCTGAAAACATGCAAGATAATCCGCAATACGGCGATGTCGTTACAGAAGTAGGACACTATTTACGTGAACGCGTTGCCGTTTGCACCGCGGCGGGCATTGACAAACAACGGTTGGTGATTGACCCTGGCTTTGGTTTCGGCAAAACCCGCGAGCACCACCGTGCATTAATGCTGCGTTTTGCGGAATGGCAACGCATGGCAGACTGCCCTGCATTGATTGGCGTGTCGCGCAAAAGCATGATTGGCGCGATTACCGGAGAAACACAGCCGCAAGCACGCATGGTCGGCAGCGTGGTGGCGGCAGTTGCAGCAGCGGCACGCGGTGCGGCGATTGTGCGCGTGCATGATGTGCGTGAAACCCGCCAAGGTTTGCAGGTATGGCAAGAATTGGGTGGCTTTTTGGCTTAAAAAACATCTTTTTTGAACGAACTTCCATAAATTTTCTTGTTTTTACTGCATCATCGGGTGTATCGTTTCACCAATATGAAATAATTTCAGCAGTAATTAAACAAGACACACGGCTGATTTACTTTAAATGACATAACCGCTTCACAAGCAAGTTTTCTTGCCGATTTGAGGCTTTGCTTTCAGGTTACAAACCCTTTGCATTCCGTGTGTACAAACAAGGTTTCAATCCGTGAGCAGTTTGGCGGAAGTGAATATTTTTTTCAAACGCCGAATTTCTCCGACTTGAAAGCGGAATCTGCGTTTCTTTGTTGATATTATTTCATTCACATTAAAACTTAAGGAGATACCATGAAATTAACTCAATCTTTACCCGTTTTACTGGCAGCTGCCTCTTTGGCTTTGTCAGGCTGTGTTACCGACCCGACTACAGGACAGCAATCCATCAGTAAAACTGCACTTTACGGCTTAGGCGGTGCGGTAACTTGCGGCATCATCGGCGCAGTTACGCATGGTAGCAAAGGTGCGCGCAATTCCGCACTGGCTTGCGGTGCTGTGGGCGCGGGCGTGGGCGGCTATATGGATTATCAAGAGAAATTACTGCGCGATAAATTGGCAAACAGCCAAGTGGAAGTTACCCGCGTAGGCGATCAAATCAAATTGGTAATGCCTGAAAACATCACTTTTGCCACCAACAGCGCCACTTTAAGTAGCTCGGCAAATTCTTCGCTCACTTCCGTGGCAGGCGTTTTGGCTCAATACACGGACACCACCATCACGGTTTCCGGCCATACCGACAACACAGGCAGTGATGCCATCAATCAGCCTTTGTCTGAAAAACGTGCATTGTCCGTTGCCAATTTCTTAACAACACACGGTGTTGCCGGCGGACGCATCAACACCGTTGGCTACGGCTCAAAAATGCCTGTGGCTGAGAACACCACCGCTGCCGGACGCGCAAAAAACCGCCGTGTGGAAATTGCCATCAACCCGGTACAAACGCGATAATCGATTTGATTTTTTGCTTAAATCTTAAAAAGCAGCACTCAACATCAATAAAAACCGTTGAATGCTGTTTTTTATTTAAAAATCAACCAGAATTCATTACTCATTTAATTCATTACTCGAAGGACAAGCAATGCGTTATTTTTTGTGTTTATTGCTCTTGGCTTGTGCCGCATTCGTCCACGCCCGCGACGACAATGGCTACAACACCTATTATATTGAATCGGAAAAAGACAAGCCTTGGGAAGAAATACCGCTGCCCTTGCCGCCGTATCCCGATCAAAACGCATCATGGCTGCCGATTTATATCAGCAACACTTTCTCCGGTAAAACTTTGCTGATGACAAACAGCATTCGCACACCGGCAGACGATACCGTGCATTATGTGCTGAATGTTCAATCCAACCAAGGCATTGACAACATCACCGCTGAAGCCGTTCGCTGCGGTGAACGCGCTGCCAAAACGCTGGCATACGGCGATGATGTGAATCACCGCTGGATTGTTCCCAAACGCGGCCACTGGCAAACAGTGAGCACCGTTTTGCGCGATATAGACCCTGTCCGCGCCGCTTTGTACACTATTTTTTGTGTCGATGGTATTCCGAAAAATTCGGAAGAATGGCAAGAACGGCTGCAAAAACGCGCCTCGCGTTAAGGCTGCCTGAAATGTGATTACCTGAAAACGACGGTACAGCACATCGGTTCGGTATTACTGAAAAACGCAGCCATCACTAATCATTCGGGTAATGCACTTGATCGGCGATTAAAGGCGGCAAAAACGGCAAGCTTTGTTTAACCACTTGTTCAAAAAACCATGCCGTTCGTGCGTTTTGCCATGATGGGGTTTTGGGCAAATCGGTAAACGCACACACCAACACAGCTACTGCCACAATCAACACGCCCCGAGCAGCACCAAACACCGCACCCAATAATCGGTTGATGCTGCTCAAACCAAAAGCCGACACGCCCGATTGAAACAAAGAGGCAACCAGTTTCAATACCACCCAGCCTGCCAACAGCAGCAGCACAAACGACAAAGCCACCGCCAGCTGCCGAGGCTGAATACTCACAAAAGCCACATCGGCAAATTTTGCGGAAAAATTCTTGGCGAATAAAAATGTTGCAATCCATGTGCACAAAGAAGCCGCTTCCGCCACCAAGCCGCGCATCACCGACACCAGCATACTCAGAGCGATTAATCCGAGTGCCAATACATCAAATAAAGTCATGGCTTATTATCAATAATAAAACCGTCCAAACCCGCCGAACGTATTTTATTTAATCCTTGTTCGGCTTGCGCACGGTCGGCATAGCCGCCTGAGCGAACACGATACAGCACCCCTTTACTGGTTTGACTGGTTACGATATTCGCACCGAAACCCGCCGCTGCCAATTTTTGCTGAACCGTCCGCGCCTGTGTTTCGCTGGTATAAGCACCAATTTGAATCACTGTCTTGCCGCCGTTTTGGATTGGTGCTGCACCGGCAGCAGATGTTTTGGCCTGTGCCGCAGCGGCTTTCGGCGCAGCGGCTTGGGCGGTGCTTGTTTTATTGGTGCTTACTGTACCGGCGGCTTTGTTATTTAAAATTTCTTGCGGCGTGAGCTTACTGCCGGTTTTTGGCTTTACCGATGCGTCGGTTTTTTCCTGACGAGGCAAAGTTGTTTTTTCAGTTGTTTTTTTGGGTTTTTCTTCCGTTGGTTTGGATTTTTCTTCAGTCGGCTTTGGTTTTTCCACTGCTGCAGGTGGCATCGCAGGTACAATCACGTTTTGCGGCACGGCAACAGCGGTATTGACAGTATTTTCATTGTTTTGCTTCGTATCCGCGTTTATTGGTGCAGATGATGTTTCAGCCAGCCATTCTGCGGAAGCAACCACGGCAGACGCCGTTGCCGCACCACTTGCCGATTCATTCATACCGTTAATCACCACCGATTGCTGCGGTTCATTCGTGTTTTGTGCAGAACGGTTCAGCACGCTCAAAAGTAAGGCACATGCTGCCGCAACCATAATCACCGCACCCACCAATCGGCGGCGGTTTCGTTTTTTCAATTGTTCGTATTCGTTACGAGGATCATTCATATTCATCGGGTATCGTCCAAAATATTTTCAGGCAGCCATCGGCTGTTTTTGGCAGCAATAATTGGCTTATCAAAATATTTTAATAAGCCTATTGTTTACTTAGTTGCACACGGACAGCGAATATTGCCATCACGTGCAGCCAATGCACTGCATCACTTCGGCAACTGTATGAAATGAGCCGAAGACCACAATTCTATCATTTTCACTTGCCTGTGCCGCAACGGCACGGTAGGCTGCCTGAATGTCGTCAAAAACATGGATTTTCTGTATGCCGTGTTGATTTAACACGTTTTCAATGTCTTGCGCCTGTCTGCCGCGCGGCACGTTCAGCGGCGCAATAAACCATTCATCAAACTGGTCTTTCAAAATATCAATCACTGCGTTGATGTCTTTGTCGCTCAGCATACTGAATACAGCGCAGCGTTTTTCAGCATAAGGCAGCGTCATCAGGCTTTGGCGCAACGCACGGGCAGCATGCGGGTTGTGCCCCACGTCCAGCACAGTCAATGGTCGTCTGGGCAGAATCTGAAAGCGGCCCGGATTGTGTACACGCACCAAACCGCGTTTTATTGCACCAATATCAATGGGCAGCACATGATTCAAACATTCCAGCGCAGTTAAAGCACAAGCGGCATTGTTCAGCTGAAATTGCCCGCGCAGGCTGGGAATCGGCAGTGCGTGTCTGGCGCGGCTGGCTGAAAACAAGAAACTGTGCTGCGGGTGAAAACGGTATGACCACTGCTGCGCTGAATTGACCCAATCAAAATCCATACCCAAAACCAATAAATCGGCACCCATTTCTCGGGCATGGTCAGCCAAGCGTGCCGGCACTGGCACTTGTCCGCAGATGACTGCCTTGCCGCCGCGCAAAATACCGGCTTTTTCAAACGCCACTTGCTCCACGGTATCACCCAAAAATGCTTGATGATCCAAATCCACACTGGTAATCACCGCCACATCAGCATCAAACACGTTCACTGCATCCAAACGCCCGCCCAAACCCACTTCCAGTATCATCACATCAACTTCGGCGCGCATAAAAATATCCACCGCCGCCAATGTGTTGAATTCAAAATAAGTCAGTGAAATTTCCTGCCGCGCCGCTTCAATGCGTTCAAATGCGGCGACGATGGTTTCATCACACACGGCTTCGCCGTTTATGGCAATGCGTTCGTTAAAGCGCAGCAAATGCGGGCTGGTCAGCGTGCCGACACGATGCCCCGCTTCACTGTAAATTTGTGTGAGATAAGCACACACCGAACCTTTGCCGTTGGTGCCGCCAACGATAATCAACGGACACAAGGGCTGTAAACCCATGCGGTTTTTTACCTCACCCACGCGCGCCAAACCCATGTCTATTAAGCCTGCGCTGTGTGCTGATTCCAAATGAGCCAGCCATTCAGTCAAAGTATTCAAAGTTCGCACATTTACCCTGCTTCTGTTTATCAAATCCATTTTATTCAACGTATTTTATTCACTTTTTTGATAAGGCGGTGTTTGTGTGAATGAGACGCGTATTTTAAATATTTCCGTTTGTCTGAGAATTGTCTGAAAACGGTTTTTTCAGGCTGCCTGAAACATGAAAAAATACCTTTAAAAACACCTTTCGCTGTTTACGAACAGCCAAGTTTATTGCATAATGCAATAAACTTGTATTTCTGTAAAATTTAGTTAAAGATGTAATTTACGTATAGCCCGCTTGTGTTGCATTTCCCTTTTGTACCGTATTGAAGGAATCCGTATGGACACAGCAATATCATCGTCATTTTACAACGAAATGTATCTGCCCGACGGACAAGTGCGTCCGGCGTATCAAGCGGTTGCCGATTGGCTGGCACGCAACGGCAGCAGTAAGCTGGAAACCTTAAACCAGCAAGCCTTGGCGATGTTTTACCGCAAAGGGGTTACTTTCACCGTGTACAGCGATGCCAGCAATACCGAACGGGTGATTCCGTTTGATATTATTCCGCGCATCATTGTTCAAAGTGAATGGCAGATGCTGGAAGCGGGCTGCTCGCAGCGCATTCGCGCCCTCAACGCCTTTATCCACGATATTTATCATCGGCGTGATATTGTCCGCGCCAATATTATCCCCGCCGAACAAATTTTGGTAAACGATTGCTATGAACCGTGGATGCAGAATCTGGATCTGCCGCAGCCGATTTATGCACACATCAGCGGCATTGATTTGGTGCGCCACGGCAATGGTGAGTACTATGTTTTGGAAGACAATCTGCGCACGCCGTCTGGGGTGTCGTATATGCTGGAAAGCCGTTTGGTCAGCGAGCGGCTGCTGGAAGGTGTGTTGGATACCGAGCGCGTGCTACCTGTCGATAATTACCCGCAAATGCTGTACGACAGCTTGAGTGAATGCAGTGGCAAAGACAATCCTTATATTGTGGTTTTAACGCCCGGACGCTACAACAGTGCGTATTACGAACATGCTTTTTTGGCACGGGAAATGGGCGCCGCTTTGGTACATGGCTATGATTTATTTGTGGAAAACAATTATGTCTATGTGCGCACCGTACAAGGCAAACAAAAAGTCGATATTGTTTACCGCCGTTTAGATGATGCGTTTCTTGATCCGTTGGCATTTCGCGCCGATTCAATACTCGGCATCCCGGGTTTAATGGCGGCATACCGCTGCGGCAACGTGATGATTGCCAATGCACCGGGTACAGGCGTGGCAGACGATAAATCAATCTATCCTTACGTGGGCGAGATGATTCGCTTTTATTTGGGTGAAGAGCCGATTTTGCACAATGTGCCGACTTGGCTGTGCCGCAGACCCGATGATTTGGCGTATGTGCTGGCACATTTGGACGAACTGGTGGTCAAAGAGACCCAAGGCTCGGGCGGTTACGGCATGTTGATTGGTCCCAAATCCACCCGCGAAGAACAGACCGAATACCGCAAACGCATTGAAGCCGCGCCCCAAAATTTTATCGCCCAGCCCACTTTGGCATTGTCGGCTTGTCCCACTTGGGTGGAAGAAGGCATCGCGCCGCGCCACATTGATTTGCGCCCCTTTGTCTTAACCAGCCCCGAAAAAGTTCGTCTGTCTGCCGGTGGCTTAACCCGCGTGGCGTTGCGCGAAGGTTCTTTGGTTGTGAATTCATCACAAGGCGGCGGCGTAAAAGACACTTGGGTGATGTGTGATGCCGCCGGCAACCGCAGCAATAAAGGAGGTTTGGCATAATGTTATTATTATCCACCGCCGGTGATTTATTTTGGCTCGGCCGTTACATGCAGCGCACCGAATACCTGTATCAGCGTTTTTTCGGCCGCAACGCCGTTAATGCACAAACCTATTTTTCGGCAATGGGTTTAAGCCCCGACACGGAAACCGATACAGAAACCGATGACTGGCTTGACCGCGTGTACGACAAAGAGCTGCCTGAATATTTCGAGCGCATCAACGACAACGTGCAAACCGTTCGCGGGGTTATTGACCAAGATGCTTACGATTTATTCAACACGGTAAACCGTTTGCGCCAAGACGGTAGTCAGCGCGCCGCCTGCTTTCAATTGCAGGCCTGCCACCGTGCCATGCAGGCACAAGAACCGATGATCAGTTTATTTTGGCAGCTGGGCGATGCCGTAGAAACCTTAGACGAACACATTCGCTTCGGCGACAGCAACCCGGGGCATTTTCAACAATTGGCATTGGTTGCCACCGGACTGCCCTGCGGCGCGGCGTGGGACGAATTAAAACAACCGGCACAAGCCATGGTATTTACCATGGACATCGGTCAATTCCGCCAATGGCTGGATCGTTTAAACGAATTATTTGAGGACGGCGTATGAACATTCACATCAGCCACGAAACCCGCTACGCCTACCAAACGCCCACCAAACGCAGCATTCAGTTATTGCGCGTAACCCCGCAAAACCTTGGTCATCAGCGGGTGCTGTCGTGGAAACTCGTTGTTCCGTGTCTCGGCAGCGAATTATTCGACGGCTTCGGCAATTATTGCACCCTTTTAAGCATGCACGAACCCCATCAACAGCTGCAAATTCAAGCCAGCGGCGAAGTGGAAATTGATGAAACCGCCGAATACCTGCACGATGAACGCATACCCGCCGATCTTTTTTTACGCCACACCGATTTTACCCGCAGCAGCGAAGCCATTCGCGATTTGGCAGCGAAGCATTTATCCCGAAAAATCAATCAAGACAATTTAATCGCCTACAGTGCCGACATCTTAGAACACATGCCCTACACTTCAGGCAGCACTCAAGTGAGCACCACTGCCGCCGAATCTTTGCAGCTGGGCAAAGGCGTGTGCCAAGACCATGCGCATGTTTTTTTAGCGGGTGCACGCACTTTTGGCGTACCCGCACGTTATGTTTCCGGTTATTTATATACCGAATCCGATCAGCACCTTGCCAGCCACGCTTGGGCAGAAGCCTGTTTGAACGGCTATTGGCATGTATTTGATGTGAGTAATCAGTTGTTTACACCATCACACCATGTTCAGCTCGCCATTGGTTTAGACTACAACGATGCCGCACCCATACGCGGCGTTCGCGTCGGCGGCGGACACGAGCGCATGGATTATCGCGTGCAGGTGCTGTCCGGTCAGCAGCAACAGCAGTAAAAAACCGATAATTGACAAGGTGTTGTCAATTGGGCGCGGCGGTGATGCCGTGAATAACAGGCTTTTGCCGCAACACCTAAACACAGCACCGCACTTTAACGATAAAATGCGCGGGTTTTCATTGCGCTCAAAAAATTACGATATGACTTATTGTGTCGGCATTCGACTAAAAGACGGCATGGTGTTGGCAAGCGATACCCGCACCAATGCCGGTGTTGATCATATTTCCACATTTAAAAAAATGTATCGCTTCGGCGTGGCTGGCGAACGAATGATTTTCATCATGACCGCCGGCAATCTGGCGACATCGCAAGCTGTGATTAACCGTTTGCGCCGAGACATACGCCAAGACAGCGGCACACATTTACTCAACGTGCCCACCTTATCAGAAGCGGCAGAATTGATCGGCAGATACTCAGCACAAACCGCGCAGCAAACGCGGCAAACCGCTGCCATGATTCAAGACAACGGCAGTTTCGGCAGTACCTTCTTATTGGCGGGGCAAATTAAAGGCTACGGCATGCGCCTCTACATGATCTACCAAGAAGGCAACAATATTTACGCCACTTGCGACACCCCTTTTTTTCAAATCGGCGAAAGCAAATACGGCAAACCCATTCTTGACCGCGCTATCAACCACAACAGCAATTTAGACGACGCCATACGCGCGGTTTTGGTGTCTTTCGATTCCACCATACGCTCCAACTTATCTGTTGGGTTTCCGATTGATTTATTGGTGTACCGAAACAACAGTTTTACCATGCCGCAAGGCATACGCATCACCGAAGACAATCCGTATTTACACAGCATACGCAGTCAATGGTCGCAAGGCTTGCTGGATATTTTGCGCCGTTTTGACACACCGCCGCCGGAATATTTGGCATAAAGCAAAGCCATTTGCCGCCGCAAACCGCTTCTTAAAGCGGCAAACCTATTTCGCAAACCCTTTTCATTTTACCGATTTCAGCATTTTCGCCATTGCTTTATTCAGCTTAAACGCCGCCAATCAGGCTGCCTGAAAACCTTATCGGCTTTCCGAAGCGGCACACGCACATACAGAATGCCGATTTTTACACACCGGCAAAAATATCGGTGCGCTCAGCATCAATTTGTGCCGTTATCAATCGGTATATCTAAGCCGTGATTTTCGGCAAATTCACGCACAGCGCACTCTATCAAGCCTTTTATCGGCAGCCCTGCCGCTTGGGCGGCAGCACGAATATAATCCGCCGATACTTGATTAATTTTAATGCCAATCATCACCATGCCGCGCTTTTCATCGCTTCGTTTTTGGATTTCAGCACGTGTTAATGCCATATTGATTTTCCTTTTAAATTGTTTTATGGTTTATTGAAAATAGGGCAGTATCTCAACCGCCTCATGCTTATATTACATTACCACGCGTGAGAACTTAATATCAGTAACAAAAGCAGGAAAATAAACTTAGCCATACATTTTCTTTCCTTCAAACCCTGCCAAACAACAGGGCTTTTCTCGTATTTGTTCGCCTGTTTCGGCAGCAGATGCCGTTACGATAAACTGTCCTAATGATAAAGATTAAGCAGTATTGTTATTTTTAATAATATTTTCAATTGGTTATTTTTATATTTTCTTTTAAAATTCTTGTACTTTGCTGCCGTTCTTGTTAGAATTTTTCGGAACGAAAATCTGCCCAAGAGCCATGCAAACCACTCATTCAAATTCAAACAAAACGGTTCTCATTACCGGCTCCAGCCGCGGCATTGGCCGTGCTGCCGCGCTGGCTTTGTCGGCGGCAGGTTATGCAGTGGTGCTGCATGGACGCCGTCCGAGTGCGGCTCTGGACGCGGTTGTTGCTGACATTCGCGCAAACGGCAAATCGGTGCGCTGTTTTACTTTTGATGTTGCCGACCGCACTGAAGCCGCCGAAGTTTTGCAAAACGACATTGAACAACACGGTGCATATTACGGCGTGGTACTCAACGCAGGCATCAGCCGCGACAACGCTTTTCCCGCCTTAACAAACAGCGATTGGGACAGCGTATTGCACACCAATTTAGACAGTTTTTACAATGTATTGCACCCAATTATCATGCCGATGATACGCCGCCGCGCCGCCGGACGCATTGTGTGCATGACTTCGGTTTCAGGCTTAATCGGCAATCGCGGGCAAGTGAATTACAGTGCAGCAAAAGCCGGTATCATCGGCGCGGCAAAGGCTTTGGCATTGGAATTGGCAAAACGCCAAATCACCGTTAATTGCGTTGCGCCCGGTCTGATTGACACCGATATGCTCAGCGATGATGTGCCGATAAACGAAATCATCAAAATGATTCCGGCACAGCGCATGGGGCTGCCTGAAGAAGTAGCACATGCGGTGGTGTTTCTGATGTCTGAACAAGCGGCGTACATCACGCGGCAAGTATTGGCGGTAAACGGAGGATTGTGTTGAAACGAGTCGTGATAACCGGCATGGGCGGCATTTGCGCCCTGGGCAGGAATTGGACAAATATACGCGCCGCATTCAAGCGCGGCGAAAATGCCGTGCAATACATGGCCGAGTGGGATCGTTATGATGAACTCAATACGCGCTTGGCTGCGCCCATTAACGATTTCACTCCGCCGCCGCACTGGACACGCAAACAACTGCGCAGTTTGGGGCGGGTATCCCAATTTTGCGTTGCCGCCGCCGAAGATGCCTTGCGTGATGCCGATGTACTGGATAACGACATCATTCGCGACGGACGAATGGGGGTTGCCTGCGGCTCGTCCACCGGCAGCACCAAAGATATTTTTGATCTCAGCCAATTGATTACCAACGGCACATCACCGGGCTTTCATGCCAACACCTATGTGCGCATGATGCCGCACACCACCGCCGCCAACATTGCCATTTTTTTCGGCTTAAAAGGGCGCATTATTCCCACGTCCAGCGCGTGTACTTCAGGCAGCCAAGGCATTGGTTATGCCTATGAGACAATTAAATACGGCAAAATCACCATGATGCTTGCCGGAGGCGGTGAAGAATTGTGTCCGTCTGAATCGTTTGTATTTGATGCACTTTATGCCACCAGTTTAAAAAATGACACGCCAAAACGCACACCCAGCCCCTATGACGCCAATCGTGATGGCTTGGTGATTGGCGAAGGCGCGGGCATGTTGGTATTGGAAGAATACGAACATGCCAAAGCACGCGGTGCACATATTTATGCCGAAATAGTGGGCTTTGGCAGTAACGGCGACGGAACACACATAACCCGCCCCGAAAAACAAACCATGCAAATCTGCATGGAATTGGCACTTGCCGATGCCGCTTTGCCGCCCGATGCCATTGCTTATGTTAATGGACACGGCACCGCCACCGAACAAGGCGACATTGCAGAGAGCTTGGCAACTGCCCAAGTATTCGGCGGGCGCATACCATTGAGCAGCCAAAAAAGCTATTTGGGACACACTTTGGGTGCATGCGGTGCGCTGGAAGCCTGGTTTTCTGTTTGCATGATGCACGACAATTGGTTCGCCCCCACCATTAATCTTACCGATATTGACCCGCGCTGCGGGCAAGTGGATTACATCATCGGCACAGGGCGGCAAATAGAAGCAGAATATGTGATGAGCAATAATTTTGCTTTCGGCGGCGTAAATACCTCATTGATTTTAAAAAAATTCAGCTAATCTCTTTGAAATATCCCGCCGCTGTGCGGTGTTAAAAACAGGCAAACAACATCAATAACCTATTGTTTCGTTTCTTCCGATAACACAACCTCTGTTACGGATAAGGCTGCCTGAAAAACACCTTGCCACACGCAGCAAATCAACAATTTATCATCGGGACTGAACCATTGATGTTGCCAAGGCTGCATTGCTTCTTGCACGGCAACACCGGCAGTTAAGCCTTGTTTTTTATCGGCAAATAAACCAACACGGTTCAAATCGGCAGGAAAATGTAAATTTGCCGCTTTAATCAAGGCTTCTTTAAGCGTCCACAACCGATAAAACACCAAAGCGGCATCATCTTGCGTCTGCCACCATTCTATTTCATTTTTACGGGAAAACAGCGGCAATAAAGCAGCAAAATCACGCGCTTGCAGATACTCCAAATCAATGCCCGCCGCCGTCCCCATCTCTGTCTCCGTATCCGCCGGCCCCAAAAGTGCGGCGGCGCAGCCTTTTTTATGACTCAAGCTCAACAGCCGTTGTTGCGGATAATGCACACGGCAATGGTGTTTCAGATAACGGCTGCTGCGCCAATCCAACCGCCGATGCAACTCAGGTGCTACCGTTGCCCGTTCGGCATCAATTTGGTCTAAACTGTCGGCACAATAATATTTTGCACATTCAGATCTTGCCAACAGAATATTAAATTCTTTACGATTACACACTCATTCACGCTCACTCTAAGGGAATTGATATGAAACAAAAATGGACTGTTTTGCTCAGCGCAGCGGCTTTGGCAACCGTTGCTTTTTCAGCAAATGCCCGCGATACCCAATTGATGCTGCCCATTGCCGATGCACTTGGTTCAGAACAAGCCAAAGAAGTGTTAAACCCCAAAATCACATTGCAATTTGGCGGCGGCAGCGGCAGTGTATTGGCAGCTGATTTGGTAAGCAACAAAAAAACCAATTCATTTGGAAAATCCGATGAAGAAGCCTGTCAATGGGCATTTTTATCGGCAGTAAAACAATTTCAGCAGCGTGCCGAATCACTGGGCGGTTCTCGTGTGGTCAATTTGGTGAGTTACTACAAAAAAAGCGAGATTCCCGACAGCAATAAGGTATATGAATGCCATGTCGGCGCGGTTGTGGCGGGGGTAACACTTAAAGGCACAATTGTGCGCTAACCCTTTTATTTACCCTATCCCCGTTTCATCAGCGGGGATTTTGATTGAATCACAACATGACCTTTTTGCAGCGGCAAATCGAACAACATTGGCAAGAGCCTCGGCTGCCGCTCAGCATCTTGCTGTATCCTTTTTCACGCCTTTTTCAATTTGCTGTTTGGTTACGGCGTATTTTATATGCTTCAGGCTGCCTGAAAAGCGTGCGTTTGCCCGTATCGGTTGTCGTGGTGGGCAATATTCAGGTGGGTGGTGTCGGAAAAACACCGATTACGGCGGCTTTGGTATCCGCCTTGCAAGAAGCCGGTATCAAAACAGGCGTTATCAGCCGAGGTTACGGCAGGCAGGGACGCGGTGTGGCGGTGGTCAATGCACAGCACACCGCCGCCGAAGTAGGCGATGAACCGCTGATGCTGTATCGGCAAACGGCTGTACCGTTGGCAGTGGGTGCGGATCGGGCGGCGGCGGCGGCGGCATTGCTGCGGGCAAACCCTGAAATCCGCTTACTCATCAGCGACGATGGTTTGCAGCACTACGCACTGGCACGCGATTTTGAAATCGCCGTGTTTCCCGCCGCTGATGTCGGGCGGTATTTGGACATACTGCCCAACGGTGCTCTGCGTGAACCGCCGTCGCGCTTGCGCTCGGTTGATGCGGTGTTGGTGAGCTTGGGCGATGCAGATACCGCCCAACAATTGCGTACACAATACAGGCTGCCTGAAAACACGATTATCGGCAGCAGCAGTATTGATGTCGGCATGCTTTATCAGCTCAATCAGCCGCAGCACACGGCAAAACCCACAGATTTTATCGGCAAACGCATCGCAGCGGTTGCCGCCATTGCACGGCCGCAGCGTTTTTTCAACAGCTTGCGCCAATTGGGCATGGTACTAAACGAATGCAAAGCACTGCCCGATCACGCCGCTTTAAATACCGATGATTTTCCTGCTGCCGACGTGGTGATTATTACCGAAAAAGATGCGGTAAAATGCCGCGGCAACGATTTAAATCACGTTTGGGTATTGCCCATTCGCGCGGTTTTGGCGCACGATTGGCAAGCAGCGGTGTTGTCTCGGCTAATGGCGTTGGCAGAAACTGCTACAATACGAAAAAATCACCATTGATTTGAAAGCGCATTATGGACAAGAAATTTCTGGATATTTTGGTTTGCCCCGTTTGCAAAGCACCGCTGCGTTATCACGCCGATGTGCAAGAATTGTGGTGCAAAACCAGCCGATTGGCTTACCCGATTAAAGACGGCATTCCGATGATGCTGGAGAACGAAGCCCGCCCGCTGACTGAAGCGGAGTGTGCCGCATGAAACAAGCATTTTCAGTATTGATTCCGGCGCGGCTGTCTTCCAGCCGCCTGCCCAACAAAGCATTGGCAGACATCGGCGGCAAGCCCATGGTGGTGCGTGTGGCTGAACGGGCGCGGTTGAGTCAAGCCGAACGCGTGGTGGTTGCCACCGATCACAACGATATTTTAAATTGCTGTGTACAGCATGGCATTGAAGCGGTATTAACCAACAATAACCACCAAAGCGGAACAACACGCTTGGCTGAAGCCGCCGCCATTCTCGGGCTGCCTGAAAAAGCGTGTGTGGTGAATGTACAAGGCGATGAACCGCTGATTGAACCGCAATTAATTGATTCTGTGGCAGCACAATTGCAGCAAAGCGGCACACCGATGGCAACAGCGGCACACCGCATTCACGACTTGAACGATTTTCTTGATCCCAATTGTGTCAAAGTGGTACTAAACCGCCAAAATCATGCCCTGTATTTCAGCCGTGCACCCATTCCGTGGCCGCGAGATGCCATGCGTGCCGAGCCGTCATTTTTGCCGCAGGAAACACCGGTATTGCGCCACATCGGTATCTACGCTTATCGTGTTGATTTCTTGCATCAATACGCACAAATGACTGAATCGCCGTTAGAAAATATTGAATCTTTGGAACAGCTGCGCGTGTTGTGGCATGGTGATGCCATTGCCGTACAAATCACCGACCATGCACCCGCCGCCGGCGTGGACACCGCGGCGGATTTGGAACGCGTTCGTGCGGTATTCGCTCAGTTAAGAAGAGGTTAAAAAATGAGTGAAAATAACTTACCCAATGCTTTATATAAAGGTGAATTACCGATTGGTGATTTACTGCTGGAATGCGCCGTTTTAGAAAATGATGTACGTATTTTAACGGCAACATCGGTTTTTAACGCTTTTGGCAGGTCGCGTAAAGGTATGAATGACCGATTGAAAATCGGTGAGACCAAACTACCCCCCTTTTCTGGCAGCAAAGAACCTTGAACCCTATATTACACAAGAGCTTATTGCACTGACCAAATTAATTGAATACAAGGACGGTAATGCAAAAAAATCAGGTTATGACGCAACATTACTGCCTGAAATGTGTAAAATCTATTTAACCGCCAGACGTAAAGGGGATTTAAAAAGCTCGCAAGAAAAATTGGCAATGCAGTCTGAATTATTATTGTCTGCATTGGCAAAAGTAGGTATTGCAGCACTGATCGATGAAGCAACAGGTTTCCAAATAAACCGAAAACATGATGCTTTGCGGCTCTTACTGGCAAAATATATTGAAGAGAGTTTGCAGAAATGGATACGAATATTTCCCGATTCTTTTTTTGCTGAATTAGATAGGTTATATGGCAATAAGCCAACCACATCAACCGCACGACCACAATATTATGGCAAGTTTATCAATCGTTATATCTATGAACCAATTGAGCACGGTTATGTAAAAAAAGAACTAGACACCTTAAACATTAAAGAAGATGGGAAGCGAGTTCCAGATTTCATCAATGGCTATCGGAAAATGGCAGAAATATCCTAATACACCAAATCGGGCGCGTTCAGGGCTTAATGGAACATTGTAACAATATAGAAAAATTTAAGAAAATAGCAAAACATCAAAAACAAATTTCGATCGCGCCTCATTTGTTTGAAGAAATGGACAGATTAAATCCGGAAGATTTTTAAAATTTTAGTCAATCACATGGCAAATACGATCCACAAACCTGATTTTTAAAAAGCAATCTTATGCAAAATGAAATTGATTACAACCAATTGCTTAAACAAGCAATTCTAAAGGTATATACGCCGCCGACAGAGTTACCTGCAAATCCCAATTGGAAGCAAGACTTTAACGAGTTATTGGAAGACCAAGAGGTTTTAGACGTGTTTATCCGATTGCGCGATAAATGAATACCTTTCAATATCCGACATTGGCGGAAATCATCGAAACACACGACACCATTATTGATAAGTCAGGTGGTTTGCATGGGCTTCGTGATATCGGCTTGTTGGAAAGCGCATTGACAGCCATTCAGAATGATTTGTATTACCCTGATTTTCAGGCGAAAATCGCTCATTTGATTTTTTCGGTTAACAAAAATCATTGCTTTAATGACGGCAACAAGCGTACATCATTGTCGGCAGGTGAGCTGTTTTTGTTGAAAAACGGGTATCAGAAGCGGTTTACCGCATTTTTTGTGAAACAAATGGAAGATGTGGTGATTTTGGTTGCCGATAACCATATGAGTAAAGAAACCTTGACAATGGTGATACTGATGCTGTTAGCGCGTAATGAAATCGACCAATCAGGACAGCAAGATTCGATAAATATGCTGATATCGGAACTTGTCGAAACCCAATCACGTTTGCATACTGCCATAAAAATACTGGAGCATAAATACCATAATATTGTTGAGTGTTGGCGAGACAATGACATTAGCAAATACCGTTATTACCAAGACATTGATAAGTTATTCAGCAGACACATCAATATCTTAAAAACAGATTATTAACCATACTCAAAACCACCAATTTCGGCGGTTTTTTTATTTTCAGGCAGCCTGCACCCACTAGCCTACTTTATGGTCTGCCGTAAAACAAAAAGACGGAATAAATCCGTCTTTTTTGTTTGATACGCTTTTTTACTGCTTTAAATCACGCTTCCGTTATCGGTGTTTCAACTTGATGACGGCGGCTTCTGTGATAACTTAATCCCGTGCCGGCAGGAATCAGGCGGCCAACAATCACGTTTTCTTTCAAGCCGCGCAATTCATCGCGTTTACCCATAATTGCCGCTTCGGTAAGCACACGTGTGGTTTCTTGGAACGAAGCTGCTGAAATAAATGAATCGGTGGATAAAGAGGCTTTGGTAATCCCCAGCAAAATATTTTCATAGCGCACGGTTTCTTTGCCTTCAGCCAGCAATTTCTCATTGGCGATCATCACATCACCGCGCTCCACTTGTTCACCTGTGATGAATTGGCTATCGCCCGAATCGGCAATATTCACGCGGCGCAACATTTGGCGAATGATTACTTCGATGTGTTTGTCGGAAATTTTCACACCTTGCAGGCGATACACTTCTTGTACCTCTTGCACAATGTAACGTGCCAACGCTTCAATGCCTTGCAAACGCAAGATGTCATGCGGATCAACCGAACCGTCAACAATGGTTTCGCCTCGGTTCACCACTTGACCGTCATGCACCAACACTTGTTTCTCTTTGGAAATCAGGGTTTCATAAGCCACGCCATCGGTATCGGTAATCACCAAACGCTGCTTGCCTTTGGTTTCTTTGCCGAACGACACCGTGCCGGTTACTTCCGCCAGCATACCTGCGTCTTTGGGTGTACGGGCTTCAAAGAGCTCTGCCACACGCGGCAAACCACCGGTAATGTCGCGGGTTTTGGTGGAGGCTTGCGGGATACGCGCCAGCACATCGCCCTTGCCTACTTCCTGCCCTTCGCGCACGGTAATCACAGCACCAACGGGGAATGCCATATGAACAACGGTTTCACTGCCGGGCAAGCGGACTTCTTCACCGTTATCGTCCAACAATTTCACTGCGGGACGCAGCAATTTGGATTGGCTTGCCATGCGCCGTTTGCTGTCAATCACCACCAAAGTGGACAAACCGGTGATGTCATCGGTTTGTTTCATCACGGTAACGCCCTCTTCGATGTTCTCGAAGCGAACACGTCCGGCATATTCGGTAATCATCGGGCGGGTATGCGGATCCCACGTTGCCAAAGTTTGCCCTGCTTTCACGGCTTTGCCGTCTTGTACCAGCAAAATCGCACCATAAGGCACTTTGTGGCGTTCACGCTCACGGCCAATATCATCGTGAATCACAATTTCAGACGAACGGCCAATCACCACCAATTCGCCTTTGTTGTTTGCCACATAGCGCATTTGGCTGGAGAAACGTATGGTACCGCCGGATTTGGCTTCTACTTGGCTGGCGGCAGCGGCACGTGAAGCCGCACCGCCGATGTGGAATGTACGCATGGTTAACTGGGTGCCGGGTTCACCGATAGACTGTGCCGCAATCACGCCCACAGCTTCACCGTTATTGACAAGTTTACCGCGCGCCAAATCGCGGCCGTAACATTTGGCACACAAGCCATGACGGGTTTTACACGTAATCGGGGTACGTACTTTAACTTCATCAACACCGGAATTGTCAATCATGTCCACCAAGGTTTCATCCAGCATTGTGCCTTTTTCCACCAAGGTTTCGCCGCTGGACGGATCAACCACATCTTCAGCAGTTACACGGCCTAAAATGCGGTCGCGCAACGCTTCAATCACATCACCGCCCTGAACCACCGCTTTCATGACAAAGCCTTCGTCAGTGCCGCAGTCGTTTTCCACCACCACTAAATCTTGGGTAACGTCCACCAAGCGACGGGTTAAGTAACCGGAATTGGCTGTTTTTAAAGCGGTATCCGCCAAGCCTTTACGCGCACCGTGGGTGGAGATAAAGTACTGCAATACTGTTAAACCTTCACGGAAATTGGAGGTAATCGGCGTTTCAATAATCGAACCGTCCGGTTTTGCCATCAAGCCGCGCATACCGGAGAGCTGTTTAATCTGTGCTGCCGAACCCCGCGCACCGGAGTCAGCCATGATGTAAATCGAGTTGAACGATTCTTGATCAACCGTATTTCCTTTGGCATCTTGTACTTTTTGCACCGATAAATTGTCCATCATCGACTTGGCAATTCTGTCGCCGGTGCGGCCCCAAATATCCACTACTTTATTGTACCGCTCGCCGTTGGTCACCAAACCTTGACGGTATTGACCCTCAATTTCTTTCACTTCGGTGTTGGCTTCAGCCAGCAATTGTGATTTATTGGCGGGCACCAGCATATCGTCTACACAAATAGAAATGCCGGCACGAGTAGAATAAGCATAGCCCGTGTACATTAAATGGTCGGCAAAAATCACGGTATCACGCAAGCCGCATTGGCGGAAAGAGGCGTTGATGAGTCGGGAAACTTCTTTTTTCTTCAGGGCTTTGTTGATGTGTTCAAACGGCAGACCCTTGGGCAAAATTTCAGACAGCAAAGCACGGCCGACTGTGGTTTCATAACGATTTATTTTCATTGTTAAATCGTCTTGCTCATCGCGCACCCACTCACGCAAACGCACGGTGATTTTAGTGCCCAATTCCACTTGACCGGTTTGATAAGCGCGATGCACTTCTTTGGTATCGGTAAACAAACTGCCCTCGCCTTTGCCATTGATTTTGTCGCGGGTCATGTAATACAAACCCAAGACAATATCCTGAGACGGCACAATCACCGGCTCGCCGTTGGCGGGAGACAACACATTATTTGAAGCCAGCATTAAAGTACGCGCTTCCATTTGCGCTTCCAAGCTCAAAGGCACATGCACCGCCATTTGGTCGCCGTCGAAGTCGGCGTTAAACGCAGTACACACCAAAGGATGCAGCTGAATCGCCTTGCCTTCAATCAAAATCGGTTCAAATGCTTGAATGCCCAAACGGTGCAAAGTCGGTGCGCGGTTCAGCAAAATCGGGTGCTCACGAATAACTTCTTCCAGCATATCCCACACAATCGGCTCTTCCTGCTCCACCATTTTTTTGGCTTTTTTAATGGTGGTTACTGCCGGATCCAGTTTTTCCAGCTTTTCAAAAATAAACGGCTTAAATAATTCCAATGCCATTTTTTTGGGCAGCCCGCATTGATGCAAACGCAGATAAGGACCAACGGTAATCACCGAACGGCCGGAATAATCCACCCGTTTACCCAGCAGGTTTTGACGGAAACGACCGCCCTTGCCTTTAATCATGTCTGCCAATGATTTCAGCGGACGTTTGTTCGCGCCGGTCATGGTTTTGCCGCGGCGGCCGTTATCCAATAAAGAATCCACCGCTTCTTGCAGCATGCGTTTTTCGTTGCGCACAATAATGTCAGGCGCACGCAATTCCAACAATCGGCGCAGACGATTGTTGCGGTTAATCACACGGCGATACAAATCATTTAAATCAGATGTTGCAAAGCGTCCGCCGTCCAGCGGCACAAGCGGGCGCAAATCCGGCGGCAATACCGGCAGCACGTCCAAAATCATCCATTCCAGTTTCATGCCGGAGCGTTGAAAGGCTTCCAACACTTTCAAGCGTTTGGCAAGTTTTTTGATTTTGGTATCAGAGCCGGTTGATTCCAGCTCTTGACGCAATACCGTGATTTCTTTGGCAACATCTAAAACACGCAATAAATCGCGAATGCCTTCCGCACCCATTTTGGCATCAAAATCACCGCCGAATTCTTCGTATTTGGCGTTGTAATCTTCTTCAGTGAGCAATTGACGCACTTGCAGCGAAGTCATGCCGGGATCAACCACCACATAAGCTTCAAAATACAAAATGCGTTCAATATCGCGCAAGGTCATGTCCAGCACCATGCCCAAGCGTGAGGGCAAGGATTTTAAAAACCAAATATGCGCCACGGGCGATGCCAAATCAATATGCCCCATGCGCTCACGGCGCACTTTGGACAAAGTAACTTCTACGCCGCACTTTTCGCAGGTAACGCCTTTGAATTTTAAGCGTTTGTACTTACCGCACAAGCACTCATAATCTTTAATCGGACCAAAAATTTTGGCACAAAACAAACCATCGCGTTCGGGCTTGAATGTGCGGTAATTAATGGTTTCCGGTTTTTTTACTTCGCCGTATGACCAAGAACGAATGGTTTCCGGTGATGCAATGCCGATTTTAATCGCATCAAATTCTTCTTCGATGGCGGCATTTTGCAGCGGATTAAACAAATTGAATAAGGTTTTCATTTTTGCTCCTGACGGCGTGGGTTTGCGGGCGGGACAAACAACAATCCTGCCCGACCAACATATCTGTCTGTTTTTAATTTAAAAATCACAAGCTCAGCTGAAAATGGACACTGGCAACGGCTCAAACACCGCCACCGGCTTCTGTGCCGCTGGCGGTGTGGTTTTTCTGAAACAATATAACTTGCTGATAGGTTAATGATGCGTATCCGCTGCTCTGAAATAAAAATATTGATGAAAATCACTGTATTACGGCATTCAGCGATGCGTTGGAACGTCGATATAAAGACAGCGCGGATTGGTTAATCAACAAGGCAAGTGTCTGTTTCCCGATGTCAAAGCGACTTATTATATCACCATTGTTTTTTAAATGGAATTATGTTATTTGTTTTATTTTGATTTCTGTATCCTTGCCGCATTGCGCAATGCCGCTGAAATCGGCTTTTCAGGCAGCCTGCTTAGTGAAACAGGCTCATAAACCATTGCACCACCAATAAAACCGCACCCATAAACGGCTGCATAATCATGCCCAATATATTGGTAACCAACAGGAAAATCAAAATCCACATGCCGTAAGGTTCAATTTTTTGAAACTGCATTGAGGCTTTGGCGGGTAAAAACGTATTGACAAAGCGCCCGCCGTCCAAAGGCAGAATCGGAATCATGTTCAGCACAAACAAAACCGTATTGATTAGCACCCCATAATAACCCATTTGCCGCAGCGGATATTGGAATGATTCAGGCATCCATTGGCTTGCCACCATGACAAACGCCCAGCCGAAGCACATCAGCAGATTGGACAATGGCCCGGCAATCGCCACCATGCGCATACCCATTCTCATGTCTCGGAAATTGCGCGATTGAACCGGCACAGGTTTTGCCCAACCAAACAAAAACGGCGTGAGTAAAAACGCAATCAACGGTACAACAATTGTACCGATGGGGTCGATGTGTTTCAGCGGATTGAGCGTGAGTCTGCCCATCATTTCTGCGGTGTGATCACCGTAATACCGAGCCGCATAGCCATGCGCCGCTTCGTGAACCGTTATCGCCATCAATACCGGCAATACCGCCAATAAAAAAACGCCTAAATCAAAATTTTGAAACATATTTTTCTTTCTGAAAAATGATGGTCTTCATCGTATCCGTTTTCAGGCTGCCTGAAAACAATAAAAAACCAAAAAACAGAATTATTATTCATCTGTCTGTTTTACTCGCTGCGGCAAATTACGATATGATTTCACACATTATCCTGACCTCGCCGATTCAACCTGACATAATAATTTCAATAATCACAAATATTTATGTGATTTTTTAAGTACCGAGGTTATTTTGTGTATCATATATTATATTCTACATACAAATTTTTTAGGTATTTTTAATATATAATATAACCCAATATCTTAAATTCATTATTTATTCTATAATCCCTAAAACTTTTAAACTTTCTATGGAAATTTTTTGTCTTTTTAATAGTTCCTTTTCTAAGTCTTTTTTGTTGGTTTTTTTAATATCCATATTCATGGCAAACGCATATATTTCTTTATCCTTTTCGACCCACCCAACAAACCAACCTATTGTATTCAAATTATTCTCTGCACTAAACCAACCTGTTTTACCATAAAGTTTCCAAGTTTCAGAACGATCCAACAATATCATTTCGGAAACATCTTGTTGTATTTTTTGAGGATATTGCAATTGCTTATTGGCTAATTGATACAAAAATTCAACTTGTTGCATTGCACTTATTTTCAAGGAATTATCCAGCCAAAACGTATCTATATGAGATCCTATTGTTTCATTCCCATAATTAATCTTTTTCAGATTAATTAACATTTTTTCTTTACCTACTTTTCTTGCCAATTCTTGGTATGCTAAGACATTAGAGACTTTTATGGCATCTTTTAAAGATGAATCATGCTTCCAACTTTCTGAAAAAACATCTTGACCCTGATATTTAAAAAACACTTCATCTGTATTTTTAACAACACCGGTGGATAACCCAATAAGAGAATTGGCAATTTTAAAAGTAGAGGCAGGAGAATATTGGGTATTGGCTCTTTTATGGTTATATCCGGTTAAGTAATTTTTTTGACTATTATAAATGACTATGGTTCCGGTGATATTTTCTTTTTTAAATACAGCTTCTATCTTCTTATCATCATTAAATGTTAATAATGATAAATTTTCATTTGCAGATATTTTGTTTATAAATAAAAATGAAAATAATACAAATAAACAAATTTTAATATTCATAATGATTAATAGCCTCTGTATTAGATATAGTAATAACCAGTGAATAATCTATAGATTTCTCAGAAGAACAACCCTCATCAATAAAATTATATTACCGATTTTATAGATTCCTTAAGTAAAAATCCTCTATAATTCGCTTCCATTACTGAATTTTCAAAAGCAATTTCCTGACAAAAAACCGAGAAACAAGCACATTCTAACCAGATTTAAGGCACAGCACAAAAAGGCTTCATTATGATTACTTATGACATTGCCCGTACAGCGGACAATAATGAATTGGATATTATCGGCAAAATGGCAAACCGGCACGGCTTAATCGCCGGCGCAACCGGAACAGGCAAAACCGTGAGTCTGCGGCGCATGGCAGAAGCATTCAGCGCATCGGGCGTTCCTGTGTTTTTGGTGGACGTAAAAGGTGATTTGTCCGGTTTGGCGCAAGGGGGTTCAGCAAGCGGCAAAATAGGCGAACGCATAACCCAATTCGGGCTGCCTGAAAATTATTTACGCGGCTTCCCTGTGCGCTTTTGGGACGTTTACGGCGAAACAGGCATTCCGCTGCGGGTAACCATTTCCGACATGGGACCGATGCTGCTGGCACGGCTGATGAATCTGAACGACACCCAAGAAGGTTTATTAAACGTTGTTTTCCGCGTGGCAGATGATCGCGGCTGGCACTTAATCGACTTAAAAGATTTGCGCGGCATGCTGGCGTTTGTTGCCGACAACGCCGCTCAATTCCGCACCCAATACGGCAATGTATCTGCCGCCAGCGTCGGCGCAATTCAGCGGCAGCTGCTGAGTTTGGAAAACGAAGGCGCAGACAAATTATTCGGCGAACCGAATTTAAATTTATCCGATTGGATGCAAACCGACGGCGGCAATGGCGTTATCAATATTTTAAATTCCGAAAAACTGATGCGCAGCCCGCGCATGTACAGCGCATTTTTGCTGTGGATGCTGGCAGAATTATTCCAAACCCTGCCTGAAATCGGCGATCCCGATCAGCCCAAATTTGTGATGTTTTTTGACGAAGCCCATTTATTGTTTGACAACGCCGCGCCCGCACTTTTAGAACAAGTGGAGCAAGTGGTGCGGCTGATTCGTTCCAAAGGCGTGGGTGTCTATTTCGTTACCCAAAATCCGCTGGATTTGCCTGACACGGTGTTGGGACAGCTGGGCAACCGCATTCAGCATGCCTTGCGTGCGTTCACGCCGCGCGACCAAAAAGCGGTAAAAGCCGCCGCCGATACCTTTCGCGGCAATCCGAAAATCAATGTTGCCGAAGTCATCAGC
This sequence comes from Stenoxybacter acetivorans DSM 19021, assembly GCF_000745895.1. Taxonomy (GTDB): domain Bacteria; phylum Pseudomonadota; class Gammaproteobacteria; order Burkholderiales; family Neisseriaceae; genus Stenoxybacter; species Stenoxybacter acetivorans. Next base: position 31,296 of record NZ_JQKE01000016.1, read on the forward strand.
CAATTGGGCGTGGGCGAGGCTCTGGTGTCGTTTTTGGACGAGAAAGGCATGCCAAACCCGGTAGAACGGGCTTTTGTGCTGCCGCCGCAATCTGCGCTCACACCGCTGGTTGCTGAAGCACGCAACGCCGTATTCCAAAATGATGTGCTGTATCGCCATTATCAAACCACGGTGGACAATTTCTCGGCTTTCGAGGCCTTGCAGCAATTAAACGAAGAAGAAGCCAAACAATCGGCAGAAGTTCAGGCAGCCAAAGAAACCGCCAAACAGCAAACAACAGCGGCAGCGGCAGCGGCAGATACCGACAACGGCGGCTTGGTTGGCAGCTTTATGAGCGGTTTATTCGGCAACCGAAAAAAAACCAATCAGGGCTTGGTTGATGATTTGGCACATCAAGTGGGTAAACGCATCAGCACCCAAGTTACCGGCAGTATTACCCGCGCAATCACCCGCGGTGTTTTGGGCGCAATTATCGGAAAAAAATAAACCGTTCCCGATAACGCGTTGCTGTTGCGCAGCACATCGGCAACAATAAATGCGGCTGAATCAATTAAGGGCTACCTGAAATAATCAGGTCAGCCCTTTGTTTACCGTATTCCATGCTGTTTTTGCTGTTACAAGCACTCACCTGCCCGTAGCCGATTTCTAAACCGAAGAAAAGAAAAACCGCCAATCCAAAAAAGTTAGCACCAACCAACATTTTTGACTTTGGTGTTCCTATATGATTAAACAGCACAATCAATAAAATACAGTCTCCAAAGCAGATTTTCGCTTTCAGGCTGCCTGAAAGCCCATCAGAGAACAACCGCAATCATCTTTCAATTTGTGTCCGATGCGGATTGTGCATCATCTGCTTTTATTTCTGTTGCCTGTTCCTCATGGCGCGCATTGTGAAAATCATCTGTACCGCCGTCAATTGGATCAATTGGATAAGGACACGGATTTTCTGTTGCTGCCCCTGCTGCGTCCGTTGCCTGTTTCACATCACTTGCCGAAGCATCGCCGGTTGATTCTGCGGCAGTGTGATCAACGGCGGCGGAGTCTTCATCACTGCTCACCAAGCTGTCAATATCAATATCGTCGTCTTGCTGTACCGTTGGGTTGCCGACTTCGCGGTTGCGCATATTCATGTACACATCGCGCATATAGGCATAACGATCCAGCGCGGCATCATCCAAGCTGTCGCTTAAATCCAGCAATGATTCACGTCTTTGCACAATATTGAGTACGGTTGCGCCGTAGCGGCCAGAACTTTCCTGCAACACCAAGTCTTGCGGGGTATAAACGGAAATAATTGTGTTACCGATACTGTCGCGCACAGTAGAAGGACCGCCCAGCGGGTAAATAAAATAATTGCTGTTTTTCCAGCCCCACGAAGAAAATGTATCACCCAAGGTATTTTTATTGTTGGGAACACCGCCCAAGCCGGCAATGTCAATCAAACCGCCCAAGCCAAAGGTGGAATTGATGCCGACACGCACAAAATCTTCACCGGCTCTTTTGATGTCCAAGCGCAATAAGTTACTGCCCAAGCTCACCACATCGCGCAGATTATTAAAAACATTGCTGATGCCGGTGCGCACGGGCGATGGTGTGATTTTTCGATAACCTCGGGCAACAGGGGTTAATACATTGCGATCCACGGCATCGTTCACGCGGAACATGAATCGGTTATAACCCTCATACGGGTCAATATTTACCGCTTTTGAATGGGTTTGTGCCGTATTTGCGAGTACCGCATTTGCGCCCGTACGCTCAGCGGCAACACAGGTGCTTTGTGTGTTTTGTATGTTGTCTGCCCAAACAGGCTGGCTGAAACACACCGCGAAACCGACACTTAACAGGGCAGATTTTACGATACGATCCATTTATCCACCTCATACAAAGACATCAAAGTTGCCAAACCGGTGGGAATATTGAAAAACCGCAGCGGCTGCTTTTGCCGTGTTTTCTCACGCAAAGCAGACACCAGCAACGCAACACAAGCAGAATCGGTTTCTTCCACACGGCTCAAATCAATGCCTTCCGCTTGCGCGGCGGCTTGGCAAAACGCACGGTAATTCTGCTCATTGACGGTGTCTTCGGTGATGTTGCCTGATAAGCGCACCCATTTTTCGTCCAGCATAAATTGCATTTTATTTGCCGCCGTTTTTGGCTTTCAATTCAGCAATCAAGCCATCAATTCCTTTTTGACTGATGGTTTGGTTGAATTGATTTCGATATACCGTAACCAAGCTCGCACCTTCTACTGCCACGTTATACACGCGGTATTTGTCGCCGCTTTGATACATGGTGTAGTCCATGTTTACCGGTTTGTTACCCGTTGCGGGTGTGATTTCGGTTTGCACAATCACTTCTTTGCCGTTTTTTTGCACCACAGGCGTGTTTTTCACGGTAACTTTTGCATTTTTGAATTTCAGCATGGTGCCGGAATAAGTGCGAATCAGCAGGTTTTTAAATTCATTGGTGAGTGCTTGTTTTTGTGCATCACCGGCAGTACGCCAAGGATTGCCTACTGCCAAAGCCGTCATGCGTTCAAAATCGAAATACGGAATGGCATAGTTTTCCGCTTGCAGACGCACTTGTGCGTCATTTGTGCCATTGGCTTTCGCCAAAATATGCAACACCTGTTCCGCATTGCCCTGAATTTGGGTAACGGCTTGCTGCGGCGTGGCAACCGCCAAACCGATGCTCATGATACCGATGCTCAATGCGCTTAAAATAGCTGATTTTTTCATCATAATCCCCTGAATAAAATGTGTGAATGTTTGGGTACTGGTTATTGCTCGCTGTTTTCAGCAGCAGGAACTTCTTCTGTCGGTTTGGCATTGTTTTCAGCAACATTGGTCATGAATTTACCAATCAGCTGTTCCAACACCAAAGCAGAACTCGTGAGGGTGAGGGTGTCGCCGTCTGCCAAATCTTCGGTATCGCCGCCTTGGGTTAAACCGATGTATTGGTCGCCCAATAAGCCTGAAGTCAAAATTTGTGCAGACACATCATCACTGAAATGATATTGCTTTTCAATTTTCAGCGTGGTTTTTGCCCAATAGGTTTTCGGGTCGAGCTGAATATCGCTGACACGCCCCACCACCACACCCGCGGCTTTTACCGGTGCTTTCACTTTCAAGCCGCCAATATCGCTGAATGAGGCATAAACGGTGTAGGTTGGCTGATTTGCGCCCCAGCCGCTGCCGCCTGCCACGCGAAACGATAAAAACACCACAGCAGCCATGCCTAAGATGACAAATAAGCCCACCATGATTTCCAAGCTGTTTTTCTTCATTTTTTAATCCCGTTTCTTCAATCTATAATCCATTCAACCGGTAATCCACTCAATCGGTAAACATCAGTGCGGTTAAGACAAAATCCAGAGCCAGCACCGTGAGCGCACTGCTCACCACCGTGCGGGTATTGGCGCGCAAAATGCCTTCTGAAGTGGGTTTGGCATGAAAACCTTGATACACCGCAATCAGCGTAACCACCGCGCCGAACACCAAAGACTTAATCAATCCGTTGCCCACATCATAAAAAATATCCAAATGACTTTGCATCTGTGACCAAAAAATACCGCTGTCCATACCAAAGTATTTCACGCCGATTAAATAAGCACCATAAACACCCGCCGCGTTGAAAATCGATGCCAAAAGCGGCATGGACAATACGCCCGCCCAAAAACGCGGCACCACCACGCGGGCAACCGGATCTACCGCCATGACATTCATTGCTTCCAATTGCTCGGTGGTTTTCATTAAACCGATTTCACTGGTCATCGCGCCGCCCGCACTGCTGGCAAACAAAATGGCTGCCAAAACCGGACCCAACTCACGCAACAAAGCCGCCGCCACCATAAAACCCAACACATCGGCAGACTTGAATTTAGCCAGCTGCGTGTAGCCTTGCAAACCCATCACCATGCCGACAAACAAACCCGACACGGCAATAATAATAATGGACAAAACACCGGCGAAATACATCTGCCGCACACTTAAGCGCGGACGTTTCAATGCCTCGCCGCTGCGGCGCAAAATCACCAGCAAAAACAGCACCACCCGCCCGATCTGCTGAATAAAAGTGAGGGTTTTCCGCCCCAATAAAGCCAATCCGTTCATCACGCCCCAATACCCAAATCATGTTGTAAAGTGGTGGGCGCAGGATAACGGAATGCCACAGGTCCGTCTGCTTTGCCTTCCACAAATTGGTTAATCCACGGCGAATACAGATTACGCATCTCTTCCGGGCTGCCTGAAAATAAAATTTCGCCGTTTGCCAGAAAAATCACCTGATCCACAATCCGCAGCGATTGCTGAATATCGTGCGTAACCATCACGCTGGTGGACCGTAAGGCTTGGTTCACCCGTTTCACCAGCGCGGCAATCACGCCCAAAGAAATCGGGTCTAAGCCCGTAAACGGTTCATCATACAGCATCAGCAATGGGTCTAACGCAATGGTACGCGCCAAAGCCACCCGCCGCGCCATACCGCCCGATAATTCTGAGGGCATCAGGTTTCCCACGCCGCGCAAACCCACTGCCTGCAATTTCAGCAACACCAAATCGCGTATCATGCTTTCAGGCAAATCCGTGTGCTCCCGCATGGGAAACGCAATATTGTCAAATACCGACAAATCGGTAAATAACGCGCCGAATTGAAACAGCACCCCCATGTGCCGTCGGTGTTCATACAACGCCTCGGTATCGAATTCAGCCAAATCGCGCCCGTTAATCAACACCTGCCCTTGCTGCGGCTGGATTTGTCCGGTAATCAAGCGCAAAAGCGTGGTTTTACCGCTGCCCGAACCGCCCATAATTGCGGCGAAATGACCCGTTTCAATGGTAAAACTGATGTTGTTCAAGATTGGACGCTCGCCGTAGGCAAACGCCACTTGCTTCATTTCTATATGCGGTGTAGTCATATGTTCAATTTATGTTTTAGAATCAAGTTCTGCATTTTTTATTTTCAAACCTTGTTCAATCATTTCCCGCGCACAGCGCACCGCTTCTTTCAGGCTACCTGAATCTGCCCGTCCGCTGCCCGCCAAGTCCAACGCCGTACCGTGATCAACCGAAGTGCGGATAAACGGCAAGCCCAAAGTAATATTGACCCCGCGCCCGAAACTTGCGTATTTCAATACCGGCAAACCTTGGTCGTGATACATCGCCAGCACCGCATCGGCGTGCTTCAGCATAAACGGCTGAAACAGCGTGTCTGCGGGAAACGGTCCGCGCACCGCCATACCTTCTTGCTGCATTCGTGCGATGGCAGGTTCAATCACTTCGATTTCTTCGCGCCCCAAATGCCCTTGCTCGCCCGCATGCGGATTTAAACCCGCCACCAACACACGCGGTTCAGCCAGCCCGAATTTTTGCCGCAAATCTCGGCGCACGATACGCAATACCGACACCAGCAAATCAGGCGTGATTTTATCCGCCACGTCCCGCAGCGGCAGATGCGTGCTTGCCAATGCCACGCGCAACCCGCCGCCCGACAACATCATCACCACTTGCGGCGTGCGGCTTTTTGCCGCCAAATATTCAGTGTGCCCCGAAAACGGCACACCGCTGTCATTGATAATGCCTTTGTGTATCGGCGCGGTAACCATTGCCGCAAATTCACCCGAAACAACGCCTGCGTAAGCACGGTCAAGCAACGCCAGCACATAAGGCGCATTTACCGTATTCAGGCAGCCTGCATGTACCGTTTGCGCAACGGGTATGTGCAATACAGTCAATACACCGGTTTCTGTTTTTTCAGGCAGCCCATCGTGTTGATAATCACGAAAAACAATGGATTTACCCAATTGGCGGGCGCGGCTTTGCAGCAAATGCTTGTCTGCCAGCACCACCGTAGGCAAATCGGTTTCATTCGCCAAATCCAAACAAATATCAGGACCAATGCCCGCAGGCTCACCGGCGGTAACCGCAATACACTGAACAGAAGCCATAAAAAAATCAATCTTTCACCGAAAGAACGGTTTTGCCGCACACCGAATATTGCCACTTATCGGTCAAACTGCAAAGTAATCATTGTAATAGCCAAAAATCATGAAACGGGCTACAATTTGTAATATTTTGCTTTAGGTGCAGCCGATATGCAACACATCATTCACCACGCTGTTTCAGGCAGCCTGAACAATGAGTCAAACGACCTATTTCATCAAACCGTTTTTTGAACTTGGGCTTCACGGCAAGGTTCGGAAAACGGTTTTTTTACATTGATTTTTACTCGCGGCGAAACCCATCATGAGCAACACACTGTATCAAAAACACCTGATTTCAATCAATGATTTATCTACCGAAGAATTGGAATTGCTGTTAAACACCGCGCTGGCATTAAAACACTGCCCGCGCACCGACTTATTAAAAAACCGCCTGATTGCCAGCTGTTTTTTTGAGCCGTCCACACGCACCCGCTTATCGTTTGAAACCGCAATTCAACGGCTGGGCGGAAAAGTAATCGGCTTTGCCGACGGCGCGAACACCAGTGCCAAAAAAGGCGAAACATTGGCAGACACCGCCCGCATCATCGGCGGCTATGCCGACGCAATTGTGGTTCGCCACCCCAAAGACGGCGCGGCACGGGTGTTGAGCGAATTCTCCGCCGTGCCTGTGGTCAATGCGGGCGACGGTACCAATCAACATCCTTCACAAACACTTTTGGATTTGGTAACCATTTATGAAACCCAAAATCGGCTTGACGGGCTGAAAATCGCTTTGGCAGGCGATTTAAAATACGGGCGCACCGTGCATTCCTTGGCACAAGCCTTAAGCCGCTGGGGCTGCGAATTTGCGTTTGTGTCGCCGGCAAGTTTAGCCATGCCCGAATACATTTGCGAAGAGCTTGATGAAAAAGGCATTTCATACCACACATTCGAGACATTGGAAGAAGCGGTGCGCTGGGCAGATATTCTCTACATGACTCGGGTGCAGCGCGAGCGGTTCGACGAGCAGGAATTTGCCAAAATCCAAGGGAAATTCACCCTATACCGTGAAACGCTGGCACACGCCAAACCCACTTTGCGTGTATTGCACCCTTTGCCGCGCGTTGATGAAATTCACCCCGATGTTGATAACGGTGAGCACGCTTATTATTTTCAGCAAGCCATGAACGGTGTTTATGCCCGCCAAGCCTTATTGTCTTTACTGCTGAACGAAACCATTTAAATCAATAACACATACAGGCTGCCTGAAAACAACACATCAAGCCGTTCAGGCAGCCTTTTCAGGAACAAATCCGTTCAGTTGGCTTAAATCCTGCCAATCGAAAGAGTACAAAAAACTGCCCAGCCCGTTTCCTTATCGCAACCCAAATTCACGGTGTTTTAATTTTAGGCTGCCTGAAAACCAATGCGCGGCAACCATCCGCACCGCCTACAGTACACCTATTGAAAAATCTCAACTGCGGCACACGCTAATCCTCTGCGCTGTATTATTTTTCAGCGGCAACGCGGTGTACCAAAACTTCATCAATTAAACCGTAATCACGGGCTTCGTCTGCCGACATAAAATTATCGCGGTCAGTGTCTTTTTCCACTTTTGCCAGTTTTTGCCCTGTGTGTTCCGCCAGCAATCTGTTTAGTTTTTGTTTGATTTTTATCAATTCTTTGGCATGAATTTCAATATCGGAAGCCTGTCCGCCCAAGCCGCCGCTGATTAAGGGCTGATGTATCATCACACGGCTGTTGGGCAATGCAAAGCGTTTGCCTTTAGTCCCTGCCGACAACAGAAACGCGCCCATGCTGGCTGCCTGACCCAAACACAAAGTAGAAACATCGGGCTTAACGAAGTTCATGGTATCGTAAACCGACATGCCCGCCGTAACCGAACCACCGGGCGAATTGATGTAGAAGAAAATATCTTTATCGGGGTTTTCGCTTTCCAAAAACAACATCTGCGCCGCCACCAAATTGGCAGAAGCATCGGTTACCGGTCCCACCAAAAACACAATGCGCTCTTTGAGTAAGCGTGAATAAATGTCAAACGCCCGCTCGCCGCGCCCGCTTTGTTCCACCACCATCGGCACCAAGCCCAAATTATCAATATTCGGCATCATTTTTGTTATTCCTTATTGTGAAAAAAGCACCTGCACGGCTCAACCGCTTTGGGTGCTTTGGTGTTATCACTGATTTCAGGCAGCCGATTTTACGCTTGCTGACCCATGATTTCATCAAAAGTAACGATTTTTTCAGTTACTTTGGCTTTGCCCAGAATATAATCCACCACATTGGCTTCTATCGCCAAAGAAGTCGGTCCTTCCAAATTTTTCTTGTCGCTGTAATACCAATCAATGACTTCTTGCGGGTCTTCATAGCTTTCAGAAAAATCAGCAACCACTTGCTTCACTTGCTCTTCAGTCGGCTCTAATTTTTCTTCGCCCACCAATTTAGACACAATCAAACCCAATGCCACGCGGCGTTGTGCTTGTTCGGTAAACATTCCAGCAGGCAAATCCAAGTTTTTTGCGTCCATACCTTGCGCCGTGAAATTTTGTTTCATTTCGGCTGCCATGCGTTCCGCTTCTTGAGCCGTTAATGACTTGGGCACATCAATCGGCGTTGCCGCCAGCAAAGCATTTAACGCGCTTTCTTTGGTTTGTGCATCGGCGCGGCGTTTGATTTCTCGGTTTAAATTTTTGCGGATTTCTTCGCGCATTTTAACAACATCGCCGTCTGCCACGCCCAAGGCTTTGGCAAATTCAGCATCAACTTCCGGCAAAATGGCTTCGGCAACATTGTTTAATGTAATGGTGAACACCGCTGTTTTGCCTGCCACGTCTTTACCGTGGTAGTCGTCAGGGAAATTCACACTGACTTCTTTCACGTCGCCTTCTTTCATGCCGGCAATACCCGCTTCAAATTCAGGCAGCATCTGACCTTTGCCCAAAACAAACGGATAATTGGCAGAAGAACCGCCGGCAAAGGCTTCGCCGTCGATTTTACCCGCAAAATCAATAATCACACGGTCGCCGTTTTTGGCTTCACGCGTTACGCGGTTAAACCGGGTACGCTGCTGGCGAAGCACTTCAATGGTTTTGTCGATTTCGGCTTCACCCGCTTCCACTGTGGTTTTACTGACTTCCTGCGCGCCCAAATCACCAATTTGAATTTCAGGATAAACTTCAAAGCGAGCGGCTACCTGAAAAACTTTTTCGTCGCTCTGTTCTTCAATGGCATCAAAGCCCAGCAAAGCCGCCACATCAATTTTTTCAGCCAGCACGGTTTCGGCAAACGTTTGCTGCACGCTGTCATTCAGCACTTCATCACGCACACTGCTGCCGTATATGGCGTCAACCATTTTTAACGGTGCTTTACCGGGGCGGAAGCCATCAACTTTTGCCCGTTTTTGCGTATTTTTTAAACGTTCTGCCACTTTGGCATTAATGCTGTCCCACGGCAAAGACAACACAATTCTGCGTTCCAAGTTTTCCAGTTTTTCCACCGCTGCGCTCATGGACTATTCCTTAAATTTTCAAAATGAACCGATTAGCGAAGATAATGTTCACTAATACAATAAAATTAACTGCTTAGTTTAACACAGCTTCGCTGCCGAAAACAAACCGCCCGAAAAGCCGCACCGCCAAACGCCGCAACAACAATATTTGGCTATTGTGTATTTTTTCAAATTTAATGAAAATAATACCATTTAACTATCTATTGTCATTTATATTGACATTTACTCAATGAAAGCCGTGCCATGAGCATTAAATCAGACAACTGGATTCGCCGCATGAGCGAGAAGCACGGCATGATTGAGCCGTTTGAGCCCAATCAAGTCAAAGAAATCAACGGGCAAAGAATCATTTCTTTCGGCACGTCCAGCTATGGCTACGACATTCGCTGCGCGGGCGAATTCAAGATTTTCACCAACATCAACAGCACCATTGTCGATCCTAAAAATTTCGATACCCGAAATTTTGTTACCGTAGAAGACGATTACTGCATTATTCCGCCCAATTCATTTGCCTTAGCGCGCACGGTAGAATATTTTCGGATACCGCGCAATATTTTAACGGTGTGTCTGGGTAAATCCACTTACGCCCGTTGCGGCATTATCGTGAACGTAACCCCGTTTGAACCCGAATGGGAAGGTTTTGTTACCTTAGAGTTTTCCAACACCACACCGCTGCCCGCTAAAATTTATGCCAACGAAGGGGTGGCGCAAGTGTTGTTTTTTGAAAGCGATGAAGTGTGTGAAACTTCATATAAAGACCGCGAAGGCAAATACATGGGGCAAACCGGTGTTACCTTGCCCAAAGCCTAGCCTGATAAAATAAAAATAAAATCAATATATTATTTTTAATCTTTAATACCGAAAGCCCTTTGTATGAGCTATTCTTGGCACACGGAAAAACACTTCAGCGCACGCAATAACTGGCTTCGTGCCGCCGTTTTGGGCGCAAATGACGGCTTAATTTCCACCGCCAGTCTATTAATGGGCGTATCAGCCGCTCAAGTCGGCACACCAACACTGCTGCTGACCGGTGCGGCGGCATTGGTGAGCGGTGCGCTGTCAATGGCGGCAGGGGAATATGTGTCCGTATCCAGTCAAGCCGATACTGAAAAAGCAGATTTGGCAAAAGAAGCCCACGAACTGGCACGCAATCCCACATTGGAATTGGCAGAATTAACAAAGATTTATGAGTTGCGCGGTTTAAACCACGAATTAGCGGCGCAAGTTGCCGCTGTTTTAACCCAACACAATGCGCTGGAAGCCCATGCTCGAGATGAAATCGGCATCACCGACACCACCGCAGCCAAACCATTTCAGGCAGCCTGTGCCAGTGCCGTATCGTTTTGCAGCGGCGCGTTTTTACCGGTATTGGTGGCGGTATTCAGCACCGCTTCTGTGTTGATGCCGCTATTGGCAATTTCCACTTTGCTGGGCTTGAGCGGCTTGGGCTATGTGTCTGCCAAACTCGGCGGCGCACCCGTTGTCCCTGCGATGATGCGCGTGGTGTTGTGGGGCGCGGCGGCATTGTTTATCAGCGCATTGATTGGCCGCGCATTGGGTGTGCCGATTTGAAGTTGCTTACGGTCATGGCAAACAAACACGGCAACTACCCGCATTTTTAACGGTACGGTTAATTTACAAAGAAAGCCGCCGCGCCAGCAATGCCAAAGCAAAGCACACCGCTTGTGCACGGATTTCATCGCGGCTGCCGATAAAGTGTTGCTGTTCCGCCCAAACACCCTCGGCACTGCTCAAACCAAACCAAACCGTGCCAACGGGTTTTTCTGTTGTACCGCCTGTCGGTCCTGCAATACCAGAAACCGACAAAGCATAATCGGCACGGGCAGCGAGTAATGCGCCCTGTGCCATTTCACGCACACATGCCGCACTCACCGCGCCATGCTGCCGCAAAGTTGCTTCACGCACATTCAATAAAGTTTGTTTGGCTTCATTGCTGTAGGTAACAAAACCCATGTCAAACCAAGCTGAACTGCCGGGCAAACACGTCAGTTCCGCCGCCAATAAACCGCCGGTACAGGATTCGGCGCAGGTAACAGTGCATTGATGCGCTTGAAGCCAAGCGGTTACGGCATTAAGTGTTTCGTTCACGTTGATGCTCCCTGAAATACGCAATTAAGCCATTGGTGGACGAATCATGCGCCAATGCCGCCGTGTCAGACAGCTGCGGCTCAATGCGCTTGGCAAGTACTTTGCCGTATTCCACGCCCCACTGGTCAAATGAATTAATTCCCCAAATCACGCCCTGTACAAACACTTTGTGTTCATACATTGCCAGCAGTATGCCCAAATGAAACGGTGTTACTTTATCCAATAACAAAGTGTTGGACGGTTGATTGCCGGGAAACACTTTTTGTGGCGCGAGCAAATCACGTCGGCGCGGATTCATGTCTGCCAATTCGGCATAGGCTTCCGCCAAAGTTTTACCGCGCATCAATGCTTCGGTTTGTGCAAGCGCGTTGGCCGCCAACACGCGGTGCTGTTCACCGACATCATAATGGCTATTTATCGGCACAATAAAATCACACGGAATCAAGCGTGAACCTTGGTGCAGCAACTGAAAGAAAGCATGTTGGCTGTTCACGCCTTCTTCTCCCCAAATCACCGCACCGGTATCAAAATCCAAACGATTGCCGTATCGGTCAGTTTGTTTGCCGTTGCTCTCCATATCCAATTGCTGCAAATGCGCGGGCAGGCGGCGCAATCCATGATCATACGGAATCACCGCATGGCTTGCCGATGCGTAAAATGTGTTGTACCACAAACCGATTAAGCCCAGCAGCACCGGTATATTGCGCCGAAACGGCGTATTGAAAAAATGCTCATCAATGGCGTGTCCGCCCGCCAAAAAATCACGGAAATTTGCCGCACCAATGGCACACATCACCGCCAAACCAATGCTTGACCACACCGAATAACGCCCGCCCACCCAATCAAACAGCGCAAAAACATTATCGGGTGCGATACCAAAATCAGCCGCCTTATCCACAGCCGAAGACACCGCAACAAAATGCCGCGCAATATCGGCTGCCTGAAAACCTTGCTGCAAAAACCACGCGCGCGCTGTTTTGGCATTCAGCAAAGTTTCCGGCGTGGTGAATGATTTGCTGGCAACAATAAACACCGTGCTTTCGGCAAACACTTTCTCCAGCACTTGAGCCAAATTCGCACCGTCAATATTCGCAACAAAATGCACATTCACTTTTTGCTGATACGGCTTTAACGCAAGCGTTACCATTTGCGGACCCAAATCTGAGCCGCCGATACCAATATTGACCACATCACGAATGCAATCACCGCGTGCGCCCAAGTGCTTGCCTTCATTTAAACTTTGGGCAAACGCCAGCGCACGGTTTAATTCGCGGTGAATCTCCGGCACAACATTGCGTCCGTCCACATACACTTTGGCTGCCGTGTTTTCAGGCAGCCTGAGTGCAGTATGCAGCACAGCACGGTTTTCACTGATGTTGATTTTTTCGCCCGAGCGCATTTTGTGCATCCAACCCGACAAATCCGCCGAACACGCCAATTCAATCAGCAAACGCAGCGTGTCTTCGGTGATTCGGTTTTTGCTGTAGTCCAACAGCAATCCGTTGAATGAAATACTCATTTTTTCAAACCGCTGTGGGTCTTGCGCAAATAAATCACGCATGTGCAAAAAGCGGGTGCTGCGCTGGTGTTGATGCAATTGCGCCCAAACAGCGGTGTGATTAATGGCGTAGTCAGCAGTATTCATGGTATCGGCTTAACAAATACAAATAAGAAACTTTGTAACACAAAGCCCGAAAATCGCAAAGGGCTGCCGTGCAGGAATGTGCAACCAATATGCGATTACCCAAACCGCGAGCCAACACAGCAACACACGCATGCACAACATGTCAAACTTTAAAGAGCGAATTGCTTTGTCCTTCTTCGCGGCATCTGTTTTGATTTTCAGGCTGCCTGAAAAGGTACGGGGCAGCTTGATTACAGCGGCTTATTTTAAAGCATTGCCGTCATTTACAGGGTCATTACTTATTTTTCTCTTGAAATGCTGAATAAAAACCATTATTATTTACAAAAAATCAGCGCCCATTATTGATAAGGAGATAGTGCCATGTATGTTTGCCTGTGTAATGCCGTTACCGACCGTCAAATTCAAGAAACCGTTGCCGCCGGCGCGATGAATCTGGCTGATTTGCAAGCGCAGCTGGGCGTTGCTACTTGCTGCGGCTGCTGCACCGACTTAGCCAGCTCTTACCTCACTGCCAACAGCGAACAGCAAATTCAAGGTCAGCCCACGCTCTGATTGCTCGTCTTGCCGCCGTCGTTGGGCGATTTGAGCGGGTTTTCCCGCTGAATGATGCTGAATGATTTTGAATCTACTGCCGTTTACTGTTGTCAAAATAAATCTTTTTTCGGCTCTCCATTTTCTCTGCCGATGTACAACCACCAAAACACCATCGCACTGCCTCTTTAATGGCAAAACAAAGTAAACAAACAAAAATCCTCTGTTCTGTTTATTTATTTTCAGACACAATAACAATAGATTGAACCGAGCGGCTGCCTGAAAATACAATGTATTCTGTTTACAAACCAAGATAAACGCAGGCTTTTTCAAACAAAAACACAACAATCAATAAAATTTTTTTATTTTAAACAGATAGTTACCTTTATAAACCAATAATTATTGTAAAAATCAATCGATTTTTAAATTTTGTTTTGTTGATTCTATCGCTTCAATTCTATACACTGCTAACCATTAGCTGTTTTATCCACTCAACTTAACCCAACAGGAGTTTATTCACATGGTTGCTAAAGTAAATACCCAATTATTGCCGTTTAAAGCCACCGCATTCTACAACGGTGATTTTGTTGAAGTTACCGATGCCGATGTCAAAGGCAAATGGTCTGTATTCTTCTTCTACCCTGCCGATTTTACCTTTGTTTGCCCCACAGAATTGGGCGACTTGGCTGACCACTACGCCGAATTGCAAAAAATGGGCGTAGAAGTTTATTCCGTTTCTACCGATACCCACTTCACCCACAAAGCATGGCATGACAATTCCGAAACCATCGGCAAAATCAAATACTACATGCTGGGCGACCAAACCGCCACTTTGGCAAATAATTTCGGCGTATTGCGCGACGGTCAAGGCTTGGCAGACCGTGCCACCTTCATCATCGATCCGCAAGGCACGATTCAATCGATTGAAGTAACCGCCGAAGGCATTGGCCGCGATGCCAACGATTTGCTGCGTAAATTGAAAGCCGCTCAATACGTTGCCTCACACCCAGGTGAAGTTTGCCCTGCCAAATGGAAAGAAGGCGAAGCCACTTTGGCACCGTCTTTGGATTTGGTCGGCAAAATCTAAGGTTTACTGACGCCTTTATTTCAGATAACAGTAAAACCCGGACACCTCAACTGCCGGTGTTCGGGTTTTTTCGTTCAAAATAAATCACTTTTTAATCGCGGAATGTAAGCGAACCGCAATTGCATAAAACACAACGATTAAAAAATGATTTGTTTGCCTTCTTGTTTGAAGGCAAAGCAATGTATTTGTTTCCTAATAAAATCACCCGAAAAATAAATCGGCAAATTTATCTTGAAAGGATTTAATGATGTTAGACGATACCTTAAAAAGCCAATTAAAAGCCTATTTGGAAAAACTGGAACAGCCCGTTGAACTGCTTGCTTCTTTAGACGACAGCAAAGGCGCGCAAGACATGCTGGATTTACTCAATGAAATAAAACCACTGAGCAGCAAAATCAGCGTGCGCACCAATGGCAAAGATGCGCGCAAACCGTCATTTTTGATTACCGAGCCGGGTAAAAATACCGGCGTGGTATTTGCCGGTGTGCCGCTGGGGCACGAATTTACTTCCTTGGTGCTGGCTTTACTGCAAGTGGGCGGCTATCCGTCAAAAGCACCGCAGGAATTGCAAGATCGCATCAAAAAACTGACGGGTACGTTTCATTTTGAAACCTATTATTCGGTTTCCTGTCACAACTGCCCTGACGTGGTGCAAGCCTTAAACCTGATGAGCGTGTTAAACCCCAACATCACCCATACCGCCATTGACGGGGCATTGTATCAAGCCGAAATCGAAGCCAAAAACATCATGGGTGTTCCCACGATTTATTTAAACGGCGAACATTTTGGTCAAGGCCGCATGGAATTGGCGGAAATCGTTGCCAAAATTGATACCGGCTCAGTGGAAGAAACCGCCAAAGCCATCAGCCAAAAAGAACCATTTGATGTTTTGATTATCGGCGGCGGCCCCGCAGGCAGTGCCGCTGCGGTTTATGCCGCCCGCAAAGGCTTGCGTGTGGGCATTGTTGCCGAACGGTTCGGCGGTCAGGTATTGGATACCGTGGACATTGAAAACTATGTTTCCATTGAGAAAACCACCGGACAAGAATTGGTAGCCAATTTAGAAAAACACGTATTGAACTACAACGTGGACATCATTCGCTTGCAAAAAATCAAAGAATTGATTCCGGCAAAAACCGCAGGCGGCTTGATTGAATTACACACCGAAAGCGGTGCGGTTTTAAAATCCAGAAGCGTAATTATCAGCACAGGCGCACGCTGGCGCACATTGAATGTACCGGGTGAAAACGAATACCGCACCAAAGGCGTGGCATTCTGCACCCATTGCGACGGACCCTTGTTTAAAGGCAAACCCGTGGTGGTGATTGGCGGCGGCAATTCCGGCGTCGAGGCGGCGATTGATTTATCCAATATCGCCTCTCACGTTACCTTATTGGAATTTTCCGACAAAATGCGCGCCGATGAAGTATTGCAGCAAAAACTGAAAAGCCTGCCCAATACCAAAATCATTTATAACGCCCAAACCACCGAAGTACACGGCGCAGCCGATAAAGTAAACGGCTTGTCCTACCGTGACCGTACTTCTGATAAAGTTTCTCGCTTAGACGTAGAAGGCGTATTTGTGCAAATCGGCTTGCAACCCAACACCGAATGGCTCAAAGGCACATTGGAACTCACTCAACCCGTGGGTGAAATCATCATTGACGACCACGGCCGCACCAATATTCCGGGCGTGTTTGCCGCCGGTGATTGCACCACTGTTCCGTTCAAACAAATCATTGTTGCCTCAGGTGAAGGCGCAAAAGCGGCATTGGGTGCATTTGATTACTTAATCAGAACCACCGCCGCAAAATAGATTTATCATTACTTCATGCTTCAAAAAAGCGTTGCGCGATGTTGCCGGGCAACGCTTTTTTCATGGTGTTTTACAACACATAGCGAAACAACTATTTTCTGTGCATGGATATGGCTTTCCGTTCCGCTTTCTGCGCCATACGGATCTTGATTGTTTCGGATTAGCTCGTAATGAAAAAGAAAGTCGTTTGGCTATTGAGTACACCATCTGCGAATATCTTTTTCATAAAATTTCAGGCAGCCGCCGATAATCGAATCGGCGCTACCTGAAAAAAGCCCTGCTTTCTGCCGCAATCAAAGTGTGCAGTCAGTCTGTCTATTCACCTCCAATCGGCTGCCTGAATAACGGCTGATAACACACTTTAATAAAACGCTTACGCTGTAAGAAATCCCAGCGTTGTTTACAGTATTTATAGGAAAATACTGTAATGAATATTCATAAAAGAACCCGTTTACTGCCCTATCAGCGTCAAGAAATTTGGCGGCTTTATACAGAAGAAAATGTCCGCGTTTCTGATTTGGCGGCTACCTATTGCGTCAGCAGACCCACCATCTATAAAGTCTTGAAAGAAGCGCGGTTACAGGTATTCGTGCCTAAAAACAGCACTAA